>QCSX01000003.1 GCA_003209065.1 Prochlorococcus sp. AG-670-N10 | reverse complement strand
TTCAATGAATATAGTCCAAAATCATCAATAATGTGTAGAAGAAAATCTTATATCTTAGATAAAATATTCTTATACAAAAAATTTATTGGAAAAATAATAATTTCAACTAGAAAAGTCATACGAAATATTATTTGAAAAGTTTATCACTTCTTTTTTTGTATAACTCATTGCGATATTCTTTTCTTTATAAGCGACCTCACCAATGAAAACAGGCCAAATAGTATCTTCACCAGTATAAATTTTAGTATTACCTCCCAAATCGATAAATAGAGGGTCTCCCTTTTTTATGGGCTTCCAATCTTTATTCATTCTTTTAGGATGAATTAAAGCATCAATATTCCCATTTTTTCCTCTTGGATAATCAATACTTCCTTGATGTACATGCACAGTTAAACCTTGAGGGAGTTTTATTTGATTATTTCTTAACTTGTCTATTTCATTTCTTAGAGAACTAATAATTATTAGAAATTTATTTATAATTTTCGGATCATAATAATTTTGAGGAACAGCTCCTATTTCAATTACTAATCCACATGGCCATTGTTCAACGAGAAATCCAGTTTGTTTTTCATCTTTTTCATGCAAATAGACAGGTAATCCAAATTTATGTTGAAGTAATGCGGCTAAACAGAAATCTTTGACTCTTCTTCCATACATAACAATAGATGTTCCCATATTTGCCGTAGTTGTATGCAAGTCAATAGCAATTTGACAGGGTTCTAAACCATTAACACCAAACTTTTCAACTAAAAAGTTTGCCCTATCGATTTCATAAATACTACTATCGAAATTCTTTTTAATTGTATTAAAAGATCTATTTAAGTCATTATCTATATATCGACAACCTCTTTCATAAGCCAGAGGGTTTCCTATTATGTATTTATATTCAATGTTTTTATCTATTGTGTTTAAATGCTTTTTAAATTGATTAACAGCCCAAACTGTATTTATTTCATTTCCATGAGTACCAGAAACAATGAGTATTTTTTTCAAGTTCATTCCAAAAGTTAAATTAAAAGTTTATGCAAAATAAGTACATCATTAACTTCTCCAAAAAATTCTGGTTCTGGTTTTGGACAAAATTAATGAATGGATTTGCTCCTTCTGATGTACAAGGGAATTATAAAAGGCCGAAAGGGATAACAAGAAATAAGATTCATGATATTGAAATCAATAATGAAAATACCTGCTTATTGGTAGGGAATTCTTGTCCTTGGTGCCATAGAACTTTACTCGTTTACAAACTTAAAAACTTGTCAAAAAAAGTCAAAGTTATTTTCTTAGAAGCAGATATTAATAGCGGGCAATGGATTTTCAGTGAAAATTTTGAGGGATGCAGGAATCTTTATCAATTTTATAAAAAAGTGCAAAAACATAATCTTTTAAGATCGACACTACCTTTATTGTTTAATTTTCAAAGTGGTCAAATTAACATTCTATCTAATGAAAGTTCTGAAATAGTAGAGTTACTGAACAGAATAAAAACGGCAACCTCTCAAAAAACACTCCAAATAAGTGATTGCGATCAAGATTTATTAAAAATAATTCATTCAGATATTAACGATGGGGTTTATAAATGCGGATTTGCTAGAAATCAGAGATCTTATGAAAAAGCAAGTAAGAGCCTTTTTGAAGCTCTTAATAAAATAGAAAAAAAGTTTGATAAAAATATTGGTAATTGGATTTGTGGAGAAGAGTTAACTTATGCTGATATTTATTTATTTCCTACAGTTATTCGTTGGGAGTTAATTTACAGGCATCTTTTTAAATGTACTGAACAAGAAATTTCAGATTTTAAGAACATTACTAAATGGAGATTAAAGTTTTTTGAATTATCTAATGTTTCTGAAACATGTTTTGACTCTGAATGGAAAAAGGACTACTACAAAGCATTATTTCCTTTAAACCCTAATCAAATTATCCCTATTCTTCCTTCATTAAAGGAAATAATGCAATCGCTTTAAGACTAGATAAATTATTAAATAACTAAAAATAAAAATTTTCATGTTGTAATGAACACGAATCATATTAAAAGATAATGCAAAATCAATTAAAATTAACTATGTTGTAAATGTCTACTTAAGTATGAAAATCTGCAAATGAAATCCATTGACGAACACATTAAAAAAGATCAATCGGAAATCGCCTCTGCCAAAGAACAGGGTAATCTTCCAAAGGTCAGACATTTAACTGAAGAATTAAAGGATCTAGAAGAATATAAGGATCATCATCCCGAAGATAAGCATGATCCGAATGCTTTAGAATTATTTTGTGATGCCAACCCGGATGAACCTGAATGTTTAGTTTATGACGATTAAGTTTTAGTTTCAAATAAAAAAAGGGCTTTTTAAGCCCTTTTTTTATTAATAGTCCATATTAAAATCAGATGGACTTCCGGTTAATGAACAGACCACAGATTCTTCATTCTTCATTTCTTTTACTTCTACTATTGGTCTTCCCATTTTTTTTAAAACTTGAATATCTTGGATAGTTTGGCACCTGGCGATTATTTGTCCTTGTTGATCAAAGCAACTATAAAAATTCATAATTTTATTTAAAGCAATAATTAATTTATGGCTAATTTCCTAAATTAAATCAAGTAAATTAATCAATAAAATATTTTTTCCAGAAAATTAAATTCTATTCCAGACCTCAGAGAGTAGTAAAGATAAGCCCTTTCGTAAAGATGAAGAAATAACTAAAACTTTTTTCTTAGATAAATTTTCTAACTTTTTTGTAATTGTTTTCAAATAATTTTCATCTACAAGTTCCATCTTATTAAGTACAACTATTCTTTCTTTATCTAAAAGACCATTTCCATATCGTTTTAATTCTTTCTCAATTATCTCGAAATCATTAATAGGATTTTCAGCAATTGAATCAATCAAATGAATAAGTATTTTGGTTCTTTGTATATGTCTTAAAAAATCATGTCCCAAACCTACTCCTTCAGCGGCTCCAGATATTAAACCAGGTATATCTGCAAAAAGGCATCCATTTCCATCAGCTTTCCTTACTACACCTAAATTAGGTATTAAAGTTGTAAAAGGGTAATTTGCAATTTTTGGACGTGCTGATGATAAGACAGAAATTAAAGTACTCTTCCCTGCATTAGGAAGACCAATAATGCCTACTTCAGCAAGAAGTTTTAATTCTAATTGAATCTCCCATATCTCTCCTTCTTTTCCCTCCGTAAAAGATTCCGGAGCCCTATTTTGATTACTTAAGTAATAAGCATTCCCATGCCCACCTCTTCCTCCATGTGCAATAGTTAGACTTTGCTTATCCTCAGTTAAATCCCCTAAAATAATACCGGTATTAAAATCTCTAATTTCTGTACCGCAAGGAACTTTTAAGATTGTATTTTCCCCTGAAGCTCCAGATCTTTTGTTTGGACCTCCTTTGGAACCATCTTTAGCAAATATTTCTCTATTAAATTTAAAATCCAATAGTGTTTGAAGATTATTATCCGCTTTAAGGATTATTGAGCCACCCTTCCCTCCATTACCTCCTGAAGGTCCTCCTGCTGGAACGAATTTTTCTCTTCTAAATGAAACTATTCCATTACCGCCCTTACCAGCATTTAGAGTAATGGTTGCTTGATCAATAAATTGCACTTATAAATTATGAATGATTGTTATAGATACTTATAAAGTTTATTTTATCCACGCAATACTGCAACCTTCGCCTCCTTCATTAGTTGCTGCATCTTCAACTTTATCAACATAATTTAAACTTGATAACCACGAACGTAATCCTTTTTTTAATTTTCCAGTTCCAATACCATGAACGATCCAAATCGGTCCATGAAACTTTCTAATTTTTTCTTCAATTATTATTTCTGCTTCATGAACTCTCATGCCCCTAACATCTATGGTGTTTTTACTTGTCCTTATTTTAGAAAAAGAAAAATCTTCTCTTATTGAATTAATTTGAATTTGAGAGTTTTTAAAATTAGGTTTTTCCCCATTAAGACCTTCAAAATCATTTATTGATAATTTGCTTCTAAATGATCCACATTTAACATCAAAAGATCTTGTTTTTTCGTTTAAATCTATTATTTGACCGGTTCTATTTAAACTTTTAATTTTTATAAAATCTCCTATTTTGGGACTCCATGATGTTATTTTTTTTATTTTTGTTTGAGTTAAATGTTCCGTCTCAATTTCTTTAAGCCTAATTCCAATTAATCTAGAATCTTCTCCAGTTGCACTTTTGTTTTTTAATTTTTTAATCAAATTAATTACTTCTTTTTTAGCTACTTTGATATGTTTTGATAATTTTTGCCGTTCACTTTCCTGAATTTTCTCAGCATGAATTTTTTGGAATTCATAATTTTTCTTTATTTCATCATGTAGTATTTCTGTTCTAGCTATAAGTTCAGCGGCCTCTTCTGCAGAATTTTGTTGCTTTACCCTTTCCTCTTCTAATCCTTTAATAATATTATTTATATTTTCAACTTCTTTCGGTTTTAAGTAATTAGCAGCCTCATTAAGTATTTTTTCATCAATCCCAATTCTCTTTGAAATTGATAACGCATTACTTCTTCCAGGTATTCCCCAATTCAAAGTATACCTTGGTCTAAAAGATTCTTCATCGAAGGCCACTGAAACGTTTTCAAATCTATCGTCTGTGTATTTTAAAGCTTTAATATCTCCGTAATGAGTTGTCGCAAGAGTAATATCAGATAAAGTTGCAAATTCCTTCAATAAAGAGATCGCAAGAGCAGTTCCCTCAGAAGGATCTGTTCCCGAACCGATTTCATCTAACAAAACAAGTGATAACCCAATTTTATTTTCAAGAGATTCTAAAATATTTTTAATACGCAAAATATGCCCACTAAAAGTAGATAAATTCCCTTTTAAGGATTGATCATCTCCAATATCAACGAATATATTTGGACAAAAAGGGATAATTGGATTTTTTATTGAGGGAATAAATAATCCTGATCTAGCCATTAATAATGCTATTCCGAGACCTTTTAAAGCGACAGTTTTACCTCCAGTGTTCGGTCCTGTGATAGCTACTACTTTAGTATTTCTATTTATATGAAAGTCTATAGAGACTGGTTTGGGCGCTTCTTTTTTTTTATGTTCCCAAATCAATAGAGGATGAGAAAAACCTATTAAGGAAACTATTGGATTATTTTCAATAATTGGAGCTTTGCCTCCAATCCAATTTGAATATCTTGAACGAGTTAGAGAATGTTCAGCTCTCAAAAGAATATTTGACATCTCAATAAGACTTTTGTCATTATCACGAATAATTTGTGACCACTCTTTTAATAATTTAAATTCTTCTCCTGCCACCCTTGCTTCCATGGAAGCAATTTTATTGCCCTTTAAAACTATAGATTCTGGTTCCAAATATATGGTATTCCCAGATGCAGAGGAATCATGGATTATACCCCTGAATTTCTCTGCGAATTGTACTTTTATAGCTAAAACAGGTCTCCCATATCTATCGCCAATAATATTGTCTTGAATATAATTTATGTTTTTTTGCATAAATTTATCTACCAATACCCTTCTTTCTGATTTCTTAGATAATAATTCTTGCCTAAGGTTTGCTAATTTCTGACTGGCCCGATCAGAAATTCTACCGTTGGATTCGATACCAGTTTTTAAAATTTTTTCAATTTGATTATGGTCAATTAAACGATTTAAAAAAGAGGAAATATAAGGCCTTTGCTCAAAATCTAAAAGTATTTTTTTTAACACTTTTGAAGTAGCAATTGTCTCAGCTATTTCTAATAATTCAGAAGAATTAATTACTCCTCCTTTTGAACAAATCTCGATATTTTTACTAATATCAAAAACACCCGAAAAACTAATCGATATATCTAAGTTCTTTTCCAACCTATTTATTTCGATAGTTTCTTGTAATAATCTTTTTGAAATTTCATATTCAGTAGGAATATCAAATTCTAATATTGTATTTTTCCCCATTTTTGTAGAGGCAAAAGAGGAAAGCTGAGTTTTCAAATTATCCCACTCTAAAAGACTTATAGATTCTTCTGAAAGTGATCTATGTGCAAATGAATCTTTAGAATGACTTTTCTCTATCATTAAATTTCAATAATCAAATATTTGATTTAATCCCACCAGCAGGAACATAAAGCATCTCAAGCCAGTTACCTTCGGTATCTTGCATATAAAAAGAAGCTGTTCCATCACGATGTTCATGAATAGGTGCAACTTTCACACCAGATTTTTTTAAATCTAAATAAATATTTTCAACTTCCTTTTTTTCTTCAAAATGAAAAGCAAAATGTGGGCCAGCAGCTTTATAACTAGGACCCAATAATGCAAGTCCATCTTTTCCTTGTCCAGCCTCCAGATAGCACCAATCTTTATCATCCCAAATTAGTTGCATACCTAAGTTTAAATAAAAAGACTTAGCTCTATCGAGATTTTCTACTCTTAGTGCAATATGTCCAATTCTTTGAACACCTTTTGAACCTTTTAAAAGCAAAATAATGATTGATATTTATTTAAGAATAAACAAAATTTTTAACTTTAATGAGTTTTTACGTCTCCTTCAACCATTTTGATGCATCACAAGCATGATAGGTAAGAATTAATTTAGCCCCTGCTCTTTTAAAACTAAGCAATGTTTCTAAAACAATATCCTTCTCATTAATCCAATTTTTCATGGCAGCAGCTTTTACCATTGAATATTCTCCACTCACGTTGTAGGCAGCTATTGGTTTATTTGAAAAATTACTTAACCGATAAACGATATCTAAATAAGAAACACCTGGTTTAACCATTAAAATATCTGCTCCCTCATATTGATCTAATGCCGACTCAATTAAAGCTTCCTTCGAATTAGCAGGATCCATTTGATATGTTGATTTATTATCAGGAATTATTTTCCGATTATTCTCTTTCGGGGCAGAATCTAAAGCTGTTCTAAAAGGTCCATAATAAGCAGATGAAAATTTTGCGGTATAGCTAATGATTCCCACATCGCTAAATCCCTCGATATCCAAAGCAGTCCTTATAGCTCCAACCCTCCCATCCATCATGTCACTTGGACCAATAAAATCTGCACCCGCTCTAGCTTGGCTAATAGCCTGTTTTTTAAGAATCTCAATGGTTTCATCATTCAAGATTTTTCCATTTTCATCAACCAAGCCATCATGTCCATCACATGAATAGGGATCTAAGGCAACATCAGTCATAATTGCCATCTCAGGTATCTCTTTTTTTAACATTCGAATAGCCTTTGGTATTAAACCAGCTTCATTGAAACATTCTGATCCATCTTCTGTTTTTAAACTGTCGTCAACTTTTGGAAAAAGTACAATACATCTAATACCTAATTCCCAAGCTCTAGAAACTTCCTTTATTAATCCATTCATGTCCCATCTATAAATACCAGGCATTGCAGATATTTCTTCTTGAAAATCCTTTCCGTGAATAAATAATGGATATATAAAATCTTCAGGATGCAGATGGTTTTCTCTTACCATCTCTCTTATTGCTCCCGTCCTTCTCAATCTTCTTGGGCGAATGATCAAATTCATTTGAATATTTTGAAGTTATAAAATAATTATTTAACTAATACGATAGTCTCTTAACTTCCAAAAAAAATAAACAAAATCCTTTTTTGTTCAGGAAAATTAACCTAATATAATCAAAAGCTCATTTTAAAAGTTGTTGATATATTTTGCACAAATTTAATTTTTTAACAAATTTTGGACATAAAGAGATAATATCTTCTAGTTAATGTATTTATTTAAGGAGATTTTCTTTGGAAATAATTAATGGATTTAATCTTAAGAATATAAGGGGTGATATTTTAGGAGGAATAACAGCTGCAGTAGTAGCTTTACCTCTTGCACTTGCTTTTGGAAATGCAGCCTTAGGACCTGGGGGTGCAATCTATGGTTTATATGGAGCAGTTGTTGTTGGTTTTTTAGCAGCTTTATTTGGGGGTACACCCGCTCAAGTTAGTGGTCCAACTGGTCCAATGAGCGTTACAGTGGCAGGGGTTGTAGCAGGTTTAGCCGCTGTTGGTGTACCGAGAGATCTTTCAGCAGGTCAAATTTTACCTTTAGTCATGGCTGCAGTAGTAATCGGCGGATTATTACAAATAGTGTTTGGAATTTTAAAGCTTGGTAAATATATAACGCTTGTTCCATATTCTGTAGTCTCCGGATTTATGTCTGGCATAGGGGTAATAATCATTGCTCTTCAGATTGGTCCTCTATTAGGAATTAGTACCCGAGGAGGCGTAATCGAATCTTTATCTACTGTTTTTTCTAATTTCCAGCCGAATGGAGCTGCTATTGGTGTAGCAATAATGACACTAGGAATAGTATTTCTAACACCTAGAAAAATTAGCCAATGGGTACCCTCCCCTCTTTTAGCCTTATTAATAGTTACCCCGCTATCAATTTTGATTTTTGGCGATGGTGCATTAGATAGAATTGGTGAAATTCCTAGAGGAGTACCATCTCTTAGTTTTCCAAGCTTTAATCAATACTTTCCTATCATTTTCAAAGCTGGCTTAGTTCTGGCAGTTCTTGGAGCTATTGACTCTTTACTTACCTCTCTAGTTGCAGATAACATTTCTCAAACAAGACATAATTCCGATAGAGAATTAATTGGCCAGGGAATAGGAAATGCTATAGCTGGACTATTTTCAGGTTTGCCTGGAGCTGGGGCGACAATGAGAACTGTTATAAATGTCAAATCTGGAGGCTCTACTCCTATTTCAGGAATGGTTCATTCATTAGTTCTATTAATAGTTTTAGTAGGTGCAGGACCATTAGCAGAGCAAATACCTACAGCTCTTTTAGCAGGTATTCTTATCAAAGTAGGTTTGGATATTATTGACTGGGGATTCTTGAGTAGAGCTCACAAATTATCTCTTAAAACTGCAGTTGTTATGTATGGTGTATTACTAATGACAGTTTTTTGGGATTTAATATGGGCAGTATTAGTTGGAGTATTTATTGCAAATATGCTAACTATAGATTCAATTACCGAAACGCAATTAGAAGGAATGGATCAGGATAATCCTTTATCCAAGGATAATGAGCAAAGTAAAAATCTTTTACCCTCTGATGAAAAAGCTCTTCTTGATAGATGTTCTGGAGAAGTAATGTTATTTAGATTAAAAGGCCCACTAAGTTTTGGTGCAGCAAAAGGTATTACTGAGAGAATGATGTTAGTAAGAAATTATAAAATTTTAATCTTAGATATTACTGATGTCCCTAGAGTTGGAGTCACAGCAACACTTGCGATTGAAGATATGATGCAAGAGGCTAAAAATAATTCTAGAAAAGCCTTTGTAGCTGGAGCTAATGAAAAAGTTAAAGAAAGATTATCAAAATTTGGTGTTGATGGCATCATTGAGACAAGGAAAGAAGCATTAGAGGCTGCTTTGAAAGAATTAGCGTAATAATTTATGGAAATAAATCCAATACTGCAAAATGTATTAGCTCCACCAGTACTTTTCTTTCTAATTGGAGCGATTTCTGTACTTTTTAAATCTGATTTAGAAATACCTGCCCCTTTACCTAAACTTTTTTCCTTATACTTACTTTTGGCAATTGGTTTTAAAGGAGGTATTGAAATTCAGAAAAGTGGTTTTACTGATCAGGTTTTACCAACATTAGGTGCAGCAATACTGATGTCATTAATAATTCCACTGATTGGATTCTTTATCTTGAGGTGCAAGTTTGATGTTTTCAACTCGGCAGCCATTGCCGCAGCATATGGTTCTATAAGTGCTGTAACGTTTATCTCGGCAGAGAGTTTCTTAGAGAGTCAGAGTATAGATTTCGATGGATTCATGGTTGGAGCTTTAGCTTTAATGGAATCTCCAGCCATAATTGTAGGTTTATTACTAGTAAAGTTTGCAGCTCCTAAAAAGAGACCTAATTCAAGAAAAATGCATATTTCTTCAATATTGCATGAGTCTCTTTTAAACGGATCAGTATATTTATTACTATCTAGTTTAATTGTAGGTTTTCTTACTGCTTACAGTAATCCTTCAGGGATTCTAAAAATGGAACCTTTTACTGGACAATTATTCTATGGAGCAGAATGCTTTTTCCTTTTAGACATGGGAATAGTTGCAGCTCAAAGATTACCTAGACTAAAAACTGCTGGTTCATTTTTAATTGGATTTGCAATCTTCATGCCGTTGTTTAATGCTTTAATAGGTGTTTTCGTTGCAAGATTTTTATCTCTTGGACCTGGAAACGCACTTTTATTTGTGGTTTTATGCGCAAGTGCCTCTTATTTAGCAGTACCGGCAGCGATGAGGATGACAGTTCCAGAAGCAAGATCAAGTTACTATATATCTACAACTTTAGGTTTAACTTTCCCATTCAATATAATAATAGGTATTCCAATTTATATGAGCTTAGTAAATAAAATTATTCCACTTGCACCTTTTTAAAAAATGAAAAGATTAGATTTAATTTTTAGTGAAAGAGAGCTAGATGCCATTATCAATACATTAGAAAAAGCTAATGTACCTGGCTATACAATAATGAAACATGCAACAGGTAGAGGTCCAGAAAGAGTTGTTACAGAAGATATGGAGTTTACCGGATTTGGTTCTAATGCTCACGTTATAGTTTTTTGTGAACAAGATTTAATTGATAAAATGCGAGAGAATATTAAATCTGATCTAAGCTATTACGGTGGAGTAGCTTATATTTCTGAAGCAACACCTTTATAAAATTGTTTACTTTATAAAGTTATCAAGAGTGTATCCAATCTACTCTTATATTTTTTCTGCTATTTAGATAGCGGTCAATAGACATAGCTGCTATACATCCATCTGAGGCTGCTACAACGGCCTGTTTGAAAGGTGTATTTCTTATATCACCAATAGCCCATACACCATCCGAATTTGTAGACATAAAATCATCAACAATTACTCCCCCATCTTCCTTTAAAGCAATTTGATCTCCTAAAAAATCAGTAATTGGCTTGGAACCACTCATATAGACAAAGACTCCATCTAAATCAAGATTAATAGGTTCTTCTTTCTGCTTATTCTTCACAACTACACGATTTACACCCATATCATTTCCTAATATTTCTAATAGTCTCGTTCTACTCCAATGTTTAATATTTGAACTATCCATCAATTCCATAGCTTCCTCATTATCTGGTTTTGGATCACTTGATGTAATCCAATGTACAGTTGAAGCAAATTTAGTAAGAACAGTAGCTTCCTCAATTGCCTCCTTATTTGCCCCAACAACTGCAACTTCTCTGTTTTTATAAAAAGCACCATCACAGGTAGCGCAGTAACTTACACCTTTGCCTAAAAAATCTGCCTCACCTTTAAAAGACGCAGGTCTTCCCATAGCTCCGCTTGCCAATACAAGTGCTTTAGCCTTAAAAGTTCCTTCAGGTGTATACACAGTCTTCCATTCTTTACTAACATCAATACCAAAAACTTGAGCTCTTCTGTAGTCAGTTCCATATTGAACAGCTTGTTCTCTCATCAATGTGAGTAATTCTTCCCCACTAATATCAACAGGAACTCCAGGATAATTTGCAATCTGATGAGTTATTGCTAAAGCACCAACAGATGGATTTTTATCAATTATGACAGTCTTTAGATTAGAACGAGATGTATACAATGCACAGGTACATCCGGCTGGGCCACCACCAATAATAGCAACATCTGTTTCAATAATTTCCAATTTAAGAAAACTCCTTTAAATCAATAATTTGATGAGTTTTTGGATAGAAAAGTATACTTTTTTAAATTTCTAGCCTTTTACATAGATATAAGTTAAGAGAAAAAATTGAAAAAAGCAGAATATAGACACAAACTTACATAGGAAAACAAGAATAGATAAATTCAAAAGAAAATCAATTACCTGATTTGTTCTCAATTGATCTATTATTAAATTAATTAAGCATGAATTACTAAAAGGCTTTATATCTTATTTATGACTAATTCTGATTATCTTTTAAAAGCAGCTATTAAAAAGGTAACTGAAAAACTAAACGGAATAGTTGTTGAAAAAATTGAAGAAGCTACAAATATTGCTCAAGGTGCCCCCGAAATAATCAAAAAAGAATTCAATTCTCTAAAAGAAGCAATTATTGAAGAAGCTGTAAGAATGGAAAAAGAAATGAATATAAATAATAATACTTACACCTCTGAATCTGATGAGGAACCAAACTTAAGAGAAGTTTTAGAAGAGATAACAGTGGTTAAAGAAAAAATTGAACAATTTAATATAAAAATGAATAATTCAATTTAATGATCAATGAAAAATTTAAAAATCGAATAAAAAAAATCAAAAGAGGCTTTCTTATTTGGAGAACACTTATCTTACTTTTAGTCAATTTATGGCTAGATAATTTAATATTTAAAATTTTTCAAACTAATATAGATAATAAAAATAAAGTTCAAATAAAAAGAGCTAGGTCTTTTACTAATCAATTAATTGAACTTGGTTCCGCTTTTATCAAAATTGGTCAGCTCTTATCAGCAAGGCCTGATTTAATACCTAATACTTGGATACAAGAATTATCAAAGTTACAAGATAAAGTTCCTCAGTTTTCATTTACAAAAGTTGAAGAAATTATCAAGAGAGAACTAGGACAGAAGTTTTCAGAAATCAAAAAAATTGATGCTCTACCAATTGGATCAGCTTCTTTAGCACAGGTTCATAAAGCAACTTTGAAAAATGGAAAGGAAGTTGTATTTAAAGTTCAAAGACCCAATCTGAAGAAATTATTCATCATCGATTTGAACATAATGCAACAAATTGCTTTTGTACTTCAAAAGAATAAGAATTGGAGTCGAGGAAGAAATTGGGTTGAGATAGCAAAAGAGTGTAGGAAAGTCCTTATGAAAGAACTAGATTTTAAATGTGAGGCTCAGTATGCTGCAAGATTTAGACAACAATTTCTTGATGATGATAATGTAGAAATCCCTGAGGTAATTTGGGAATTGAGCAGTGAAAAAGTACTTTGTTTAAGTTATTTAGATGGTACAAAAATAAGTGATATTGAAAAATTAAACTCTAAGAATATTGACCTACCAAAGATTGCAGAAATAGGTGCAATTAGCTATTTAAAACAGTTAGTGAATTATGGTTTTTTTCATGCTGATCCTCATCCAGGTAATTTAGCAGTTTCAAATTCAGGCAAATTAATCTTTTATGATTTTGGGATGATGGGCAATATTTCAAATAAACTACAAGTAAGCTTAGGATCTATGGTTCAATCTGCAGCTCTAAGAGATGCCTCTTCACTAGTAACTCAACTCCAACAAGCAGGCTTGATTTCTAAAGATATAGATATCGGGCCAGTTAGAAGATTAGTTAGATTAATGCTTAAAGAAGCTTTAACTCCTCCATTCAGCCCAAATATTATCGAAAAACTATCTGGTGATTTATACGAACTTGTTTATGAAACTCCTTTTCAACTACCTGTAGATTTAATTTTTGTGATGAGAGCACTATCAACATTTGAAGGGGTTGGTAGAATGTTAGATCCAGGGTTTAATCTGGTATCAATTACTAAGCCTTATCTAATTGACCTCATGACTTCTAACAATCAAACACCTAATGATTTAATTAACCAATTTGGAAGACAAGTTGGTGAGTTAGGTTCTAAGGCTGTGGGTATACCAAAAAGAATTGATGAGAGTTTAGAGAGATTAGAACAGGGTGATTTACAACTTCAAATAAGGATGGGCGAATCTGACAGGCAATTTAAGAAAATGTTTACTGCTCAAAAATCATTAGGTCATTCTATTCTTATGGGGAGTTTAACCATAGCCTCAGCTTTACTCGTAACTAATAACCAAACTAATTTTGCGATCTTACCTTTAATTTTTGCAGCCCCAATAAGTATTGATTGGATTAAGTGTCAACTAAGAATGAAAAAAGGTTCCCGAATAGAAAAGCTTAAGCAATAAAAACTATATATTTTTTGGACCTAATCCTAAATCACCCGCGAACCTAGCTCCATTCCCCAACTCTTCCTCAATCTTAAGGAGCCTATTATATTTCGCAATTCTTTCACTTCTGCTCAAAGAACCAGTTTTAATTTGACCAGATCTTGTTGCTACAGATAAATCAGCAATTGTTGTATCTTCAGTTTCTCCGCTTCTATGACTAATAACACTTGTAAACCCTGCACTTTTAGCTAGATCAATAGCTTCCAAAGTTTCAGTTAATGTTCCAATTTGATTTACCTTTATTAATATTGAATTAGCAGATTTTTCTAATATTCCTTTTCTTAACCTTTCAGTATTAGTAACGAATAAATCATCACCTACTAACTGCACCTTATTTCCAATCTCTTTATTTAAGGCGGACCAACCCTCCCAATCATCCTCTGCTAATCCATCCTCTATGGAAACTATTGGATAATTTGAAGCTAAATTTGAAAGATAAGAAATCATTTGAGAGCTTGTTAAACTTTTACCTTCATATTTATAAAATCCATCTTTATAAAATTCAGTGCTAGCTACGTCTAACGCTAAAGATACCTGTTCACCAGGAATAAATCCTGCTTTCTGAATAGCATCTAAAAGCAAATCTCCTGCTGCTTCACTAGATGATAATTCTGGAGCAAAACCACCTTCGTCTCCAACAGCGGTAGATAAACCTTTTTTAGCAAGTAAAGATTTGAGTGAATGAAATATTTCAGTTCCCATTCTTAATGATTCACTAAAAGTTTTCACCCCATGAGGGACAAGCATAAATTCTTGGCAATCAAGACCATTAGGTGCATGAGCTCCACCATTAATTACATTCATCAGTGGTACAGGGAGAAGATTAGATAATGGATCGCCAAGATATCTATATAACGGCATATCCAAAGCATTTGATGCAGCTCTAGCATTGGCTAGACTCACAGCAAGAATTGAGTTAGCGCCCAAACTAGATTTATTAGGAGTCCCATCAATTTCAATCATTAAGTTATCAATACTTGTTTGATCTAAAGCTGATAATCCACATAAAGCAGGAGAAATTGTCTCATGAATTTTGTTAACCGCATTTAAGACACCTTTCCCCATATATTTTGTCCCACCATCTCTTAATTCATGTGCTTCATGAGCACCAGTACTCGCTCCGCTAGGAACTATTGCTCTACCAATAGCACCACATTCCAAAAACACTTCAGCCTCTACAGTGGGGTTCCCTCTTGAATCAAGCACTTGCCTAGCTTCAATAGTGTCAATAAGGAAATCAATAGTTTCTTTCACAATTTAATTAATACTATCTAAATCCTATAAATAGCTGAAGTATTTGGCTAATATCTGAAATATAAAGAAGATAATCAAATATTTTTTTTTGATTTCAAAACAAGTGCTAAAACTTTTCACCAATTACGTATTAATCATGAAAATTCTCCAACCAAACTAAAAACTCTTTTTATTAAATAAAAAATTTTTTAATTTCATCCTATAATTTAAGAAAATTCTAAATGATCATTAAGTTATTCTTAATAAAGAAAAATAAATTATCAAGCATAAATTTTGTATAGTTCATGAGAGAAACTCTTACCTCAAATCCAGAACTTTTTAGTGATATAAGCTGGAATCTTCTTTTATTGGGAGAGGAAACGGCAAAAAAATGGGATCATTGTGAATTTAATATTGAACACATTATTTATACTTTGTTCACCTCAAGTGAATTTTTTTCATTTATTGAAAAGTTATCCATAGATCAAAATACAGTTCTAGACATAACTGAAGATTTTTTAGAAGAAACCCCAACAAATGATTCAGATATTTTTACTATTGGTGAAGAGCTCGAAATTTTATTAGACAATGCAAATCAAATAAAAACACAGTGGGGTTCTAATTTAATAGAGATTCCTCATTTGTTAATTGCTTTAGGCAGTGATTCAAGAATAGGTAATTATGTTTTTCAAGAGGGGAACCTTTCAGCAGAACAATTAGAAGAAGAATTAAAATTTTCCCCGAATATTATTCAAAGAAAAAATTACATAGAAAATAAAAAAAATATATCTGATGAAGATAATATATTAATCAATAAATCTATCGATGAAAGTGACAAGGAGGAGTTAATAAAGGAATCAAAAGCCATCATCCCTTCACCGAAAAGTAATCTTATAATTAAAACAAAGCAAAAAACTGAAGAGAATGTACTGTCTCTTTACGGAAAAGATTTAACAGAATCTGCTGAGAAAGGTCTGCTAGACCCAGTAATAGGACGCGGGGATGAGATTAACAACTTAATGAGAGTTTTATCTCGACGAAGCAAAAACAATCCAATCCTCATTGGTCATCCAGGCGTTGGCAAAACTTCTATTGCCAAATTACTTGCTCAATTGATAGTAGAAAAAAAAGTTCCTGATTTATTAAAAAACTCAAAAATTATTTCTCTTGACTTGGGAGCATTAGTTTCTGGAACAAAATTCAGAGGCCAATTAGAGGAAAGACTAAGCTTAATACTTAATCAAATTAAAGATTCTAATAAAGGCATTATTTTATTTATTGATGAAATTCATACAATAATCAGCTCTGATAGAACTACAACAGATATAAGCAACATTTTAAAACCTTTACTTACCGAAGGTGAGCTCAGATGCATAGGAACAACAACACCTGAAAGATTTCGCGAAAGTATTGAAAAAGATCAGTCATTAAATAATTGTTTTCAAAAGATATTAGTTAATGAACCATCAGTTGAGTTAAGTGCAAAAATTTTACAAGGTATAAAAAAGAAATATGAATTACATCATGGCATTAGAATTACAGAAGAAGCAATTAATTGTTCTGCGAGACTTGCAGATAGATACATAAGCGATAAGTGCCTTCCAGATAAAGCAGTAGATTTGATAGATGAAGCAGCAGCCCAATTAAAAATTGAATCTAATATAAAACCCCAAACAATTATCGATGAAGAAAAAAATATCGATACTATTGAAATTAAGTTAAAAAATATATTCCCCGAAAATATCGAAGAAAGAGAAAAGTTATTAGAAAGCAAAGAAATATCTATAAAGAAATTGAATGAAATTACTAATGATTGGAACAATGATCGAGAAAAAATGGAACAATTAACTTTTTTGTTAAAAGAAGAAAATAGGCTAATTCTGAAAATCGAAGAATTAAGCATTCATAGTGACGAAACAGATAATTTTGATATCCTAAATAATCTAGAAGCAGAACTGAATGAAGTTGAATGTGAAATAAAAAATGTTGAGATAAGTTGCCAGAAACTTCAAAGAAATAGAAAATATAAGTTGAAATATCAAGTTGAACCTGATGATATTGCTGATGTTATTTCAAAAATAACTGGAATTCCTATTGCTAAAGTAGTTTCTAATGAAAGAAAAAAATTAGTTAACTTGGAGTTAGAAATAAGTGAAAAAGTTATTGGACAAGAAAAAGCTATAGAAGCTGTTTCTTCTGCGATACGAAGAGCGAGAGTTGGAATGAAGAATCCTAAAAGACCAATTGGGTCATTCTTATTTATGGGCCCGACAGGAGTTGGCAAGACAGAATTAGCAAAATCTTTGGCATCATCATTATTTGATGAAGAAGAAGCTTTATTAAGGCTTGATATGAGTGAATATATGGAGAAAAACGCTGTCGCAAGACTTTTAGGAGCTCCTCCAGGTTATGTTGGCTACGAAGAGGGAGGGCAATTAACTGAAGCAGTTAGGAGAAAACCTTATTCTGTAATTCTCCTTGATGAGATCGAAAAAGCCCATTCTGAAGTTTTCAATATCCTCCTACAAGTTTTAGATGAAGGAAGATTAACGGATTCTCAAGGAAGAACTGTTGACTTCAAAAATACAGTCATAATTATGACTAGCAATTTAGCTGGAAAAATAATATTAGAAGATTCAAAAATAGTTCCGAATCAAAAAGAAAATTCCGAATTAAGAAAACAAACTTTACAAGATTCTATTAATAAATCATTATCCTCTATATTTAGACCCGAATTTTTAAACAGAATCGATGAAATAGTAAAGTTTGATACCCTATCAATTGATCAACTACAAAAAATAATTCTTTTACAAATAGAAGATTTAAAAAAATTATTACTTGAACAGGGAATAAAAATTAATATTGATAAAAGAGTTATACAGAAGATTGCTAATGATTCCTATCAGCCTGAATATGGTGCTAGGCCCTTAGGAAGAGAACTTAGAAGACAAATTGAAAATCCACTAGCATCAAAACTATTAGAAGATAATTTTAAAAATAAAAAAAATATATCTGTAAAAATTAGCCCTTCAAAAAAAGATGAGATTTTGTTTAAACCTAGCTGATGAGTAAAACGATGAGCTAAAATAATTCTAAGTTTTTTTAAGCTTAAACTAAATTAAAATTTTGTGACAAGTCCTACTAATCAAGAACCTCTTAAAAAAGAGCCTTCTGAAATAAAAGAGCCGAAGAAAAAGAAGAATTTTTTAACTTCTACATTCGATGAACTCAAACTAGTTGTGTGGCCTAACAAACAACAGCTATTTAGCGAATCTATTGCTGTTATCATTATGGTATCCTTTTCGGCTGCGGCAATTGCATCTGTAAGTAGATTTTATGGGTGGGCTGCATCACAAATTTTCCGTTAAATTAAAAATTTTTAAATATAGATTCAATCCTATAATTTTAAAAAATCATTTATCCAGTTTCCAAAGAAAGAAAAATGAGTAATGAATTGACAACAAACCTTAGTTCTCAAAAGGCTAATACTAGTATTGCTAGATGGTATGCGGTACAAGTTGCATCAAGCTGTGAAAAGAAAGTAAAAGCCACTCTCGAGCAAAGGTCAGTAACATTAGGTGTTAATAATAGAATTATAGAGATTGAAATTCCTCAAACTCCAGGTATTAAACTTAAAAAAGATGGTTCTAGACAAACTACTGAGGAAAAAGTTTTCCCTGGTTACGTATTGGTTAGGATGATTCTGGATGAAGATACAATGATGGCTGTAAAAAGTACTCCCAATGTTATTAATTTTGTTGGAGCGGAAGATGGAAGAGGCAGCGGTAGATCACGAGGACATATTAAACCTCGACCCTTATCCAGGCAAGAGGTAAATAGAATATTTAAACGCGCCTCGGAGAAGAAAGCTGTAATAAAATTAGATCTTGAGGAAAAAGATAGAATTATCGTTACTAGTGGACCTTTTAAAGATTTTCAGGGTGAAGTTATAGAAGTTTCGGGGGAAAGAAATAAATTAAAAGCATTACTTTCAATCTTTGGGCGCGAAACTCCTGTAGAATTAGAATTCTCCCAAATCAGTAAACAAAATTAATTATTATTTCTGTTTATCGAGTAAATTAATCATTTCAAACCCCCTTTAAATTCAAGAAACCAATGGCAAAAAAAATTGTTGCGGTTATTAAACTAGCACTTCAAGCTGGCAAAGCAAACCCAGCCCCACCAGTGGGTCCAGCATTAGGTCAACATGGTGTCAATATAATGGCATTTTGCAAAGAATATAATGCAAGAACACAAGAAAAAGCCGGTTTTGTTATTCCTGTTGAAATTTCAGTTTTTGAAGATAGAAGTTTTACATTTATAACCAAAACTCCACCTGCTTCAGTCTTAATAACTAAAGCCGCTGGAATAGAAAAAGGAGCTGGTGAATCTTCTAAAGGATCTGTGGGAAATATCAGTAAATCTCAATTAGAGGAAATAGCCAAAACAAAGCTTCCTGATTTAAACTGTACAAGTATTGAATCAGCTATGAAGGTAATTGAAGGAACTGCTCGAAATATGGGCGTTTCAATTACTGAATAAATTTAATCCCAAACTTTCACTTTTTAGGGGAGGTTAATTCTTTAACCGTTTGAACCCAAATACATTATGAAAAAACTTTCTAAAAGAATGACGGTTCTATCATCAAAGATAGAAGATCGCACATATGCTCCCCTTGATGCCTTAGGTATTATCAAGAAAAATGCAAATGCTAAATTCGATGAGACAATTGAAGCTCATATTCGGTTAGGTATTGATCCAAAATACACAGATCAACAGCTACGAACAACAGTAGCTCTACCTAATGGTACTGGTCAAGGTATTAAAATTGCTGTTATCACTAGCGGTGAAAATGTAGCAAAAGCCAAATCTGCTGGTGCAGATCTTTTTGGAGAAGAAGATCTTGTAGAAAGCATTAATAAAGGCAATATGGATTTTGATTTGCTTATTGCAACTCCTGATATGATGCCAAAAGTAGCAAAACTTGGAAGAGTATTAGGACCAAGGGGGTTAATGCCAAATCCTAAAGCTGGTACTGTAACTAGTGATATAGCTAGTGCAATAAAAGAATTTAAGGCGGGTAAATTAGAATTCAGAGCAGATAAAGCTGGGATTGTGCATGTTCGCTTTGGGAAAGCTAGCTTCACCGAAAATGCTTTATTTGAAAACTTAAAGACACTACAAGAATCGATTGACAAAAATAAGCCTAGTGGTGCGAAAGGTAAGTATTGGAAAAGTTTTTATGTAACTTCAACTATGGGACCTTCAGTTCAAGTCGATATAAATGCCTTGCAAGATTATCAGCCTGAAAGTTAACGTTCTATAGTATAATTTTAAAGCAATAATACGGCCAAAGAAAGTAGGTAGATTTAGTTCTTGCTAAATTATTAATTCCTGCCGAGGTTTCGTCTTAATTATTTTCTTTTTGGATCTAATAAGTGCGGCCTCTTTCATAAATGGACTTTGCCGCATTTCCTGCTCTTCCTAAATTACGATCCAAAAACAACAATGGGCCGAACAATAGAGAATAAGCAAAAAATCGTCTCAGAAATAAAATCTCTGTTAGATGATTCGGAAATGGCTGTAGTTCTCGACTATAAAGGTTTAACTATCAAGGAGATGTCTGATTTGCGATCAAGATTGCAAACAAATAATGGCATTTGCAAAGTTACCAAAAACTCATTAATGCGTAAAGCAATTGATGGTAATAGTAATTGGGATAATCTTGAATCTTTACTCACAGGGACTAATGCTTTTGTTTTAATCAAAGAAGATGTTGGAGGCGCTGTAAAAGCAATTCAATCTTTTCAGAATGAGACAAAAAAATCCGAAACCAAAGGAGCTTTATTTGAAGGTAGACTTCTCAGCGAATCTGAAATAAAAGAGATCGCAAGTCTACCTTCGAGAGAGGTATTAATGGCAAAAATTGCTGGTGCACTAAATGGTGTTGCTACAAAAATTGCTATTTCTATCAATGAAGTGCCTTCTGGACTTGCTAGATCACTTAAACAACATTCTGAAAAATCAGAATCTTAAACTTCAAAATTAATTATCTATTAAGAAAATGACTGCAAAAACTGAAGAAATTCTCGAATCATTGAAATCCCTCTCACTTTTAGAAGCATCTGAGCTTGTTAAACAAATCGAAGAGGCATTTGGTGTCTCTGCCGCTGCATCAGCTGGTGTAGTAATGGCAGCTCCAGGAGCTGGTGGAGATGGAGGCGGTGAAGCAGCTGAAGAGAAAACTGAATTCGACGTAATTCTAGAAAGCTTCGACGCAGCGGCTAAAATCAAAGTCCTTAAAGTTGTAAGAAATGCTACTGGTCTTGGTCTTGGTGATGCAAAAGCACTTGTTGAATCCGCACCAAAGACAGTTAAAGAAGGTATTGCGAAAGCAGATGCTGAAACTTTAAAGAAAGAGATTGAAGAAGCTGGCGGTAAGGTTACACTAAAATAGAGAAAAATTTTTCTAGCCGATATATCTAATATCGGCTTTAAAATTATGAATAGTCAACAAAATATTGCAATTGAAGCCGCAACAGATGGTGCTTGCAGTGGGAACCCAGGTCCTGGTGGGTGGGGAGGACTAATAATTTTTAATGATAATAGTGAAATAGAAATAGGTGGTTCTGAAGAAAATACCACTAACAATAGGATGGAACTCACTGCAGCTATCAAAACTCTCGAAAAGTTAAAAGATTTTCAATTAAAAGAAAACTTTAAATTAAGAACAGATAGTAAATATGTTATTGAAGGCTATACAAATTGGATCATTAATTGGAAGAGAAATGGATGGAAAACAAGTTCCGGAAAATCTGTTCAAAATTTGGATTTATGGCAAAAAATAGATGTTTTAAGAATAAAAGGCCTAGAGATGCAATTCGTTAAAGGGCATAGTGGGGATAAACATAATGAAAGAGTTGATTTAATTGCTACAAGCTATAGTAAAGGTATAAGTTTAATTAGTGAAGGTAAAAAATCACTTACATCAAAAAACCTTTCAAATGAAACAGAGCCTACTAAAATTCAAAAATTATTTTCCAAAAATGAATTACTTGAAAAATTTGCTGAAAAAAAATATTTTTTAAATTCTAGTGAATTACATGAATTACTTGGAGAAGAAAGTTATATACTCGTTCAAAAATATGAATCATTTGAATGGCGTAATTGGAAACTGATTCCTAAAAATCAAAAATATTGGATAATAGAAAGTAAAAACATTTAATCTTTAATATTTTTATGATTGAACAGAAAGGAATGTTTAATAATATTTATAAGAATTTGGTCACTCCTATCCTTAAAAAAGACGCTGGAATAGATGCAGAGTACCTTACAAACTTCTCATTAAGTCTTCTAACTTTTAGCTCAAACAATAGAAATTGGCCCTTAATTTCAAGAATAATAAATAATTTAAATAAAGAATTATGTGTGGTTGATAGAAGATTACATCAAAAAATATGTGGAATAGATTTTTCTAATCCAGTAGGTTTGGCAGCTGGTTTTGATAAAAATGGTAACGCTGCAAATATTTGGAGCGATTTTGGGTTTGGTTTCGCTGAAATTGGTACAGTTACTAAATTTCCTCAAGCTGGAAATGCAAAACCAAGATTGTTCAGATTAGCTAAAGAGGAGGCAGCATTAAATAGAATGGGATTCAACAATAATGGTGCTGAAAATCTTGTTAAAAACTTTTTAAAGCAAGGTGTTGGTTTGTCAAAAAATAGAAAAAATAATTGTTTGGGCATAAATTTCGGTAAATCTAAAATTACAAGCTTATCCATGGCCACAGAAGATTATTTAACTTCTTTAAAACTACTGATTCCTTATTGTAATTACGCCGCTATAAATGTAAGTTCACCTAATACTGAGGGTCTTAGAAAGTTACAAGATCCTATTCTTCTAAAAGAACTGCTAAGAGAAGTTAAAAAATTAGATAATTGTCCACCTATATTTGTAAAAATTGCACCAGATTTAAGTTATAAAGATATTGAAGATATATGTCAGCTAATTATTGATGAGAATATTGATGGAATTATTGCTACAAATACAAGTCTAGATAGATTAGGTCTTGAACAAAGAAAGATACAGCAAACAGGACTATTACTTAATGAGGAAAATGGTGGATTAAGCGGCAGACCACTTCAACTAAAAGCTAACGAAATTATTCGTCATATACATAATATAAATAATAATATTAATTTAATTGGAGTAGGAGGAATAGATAGCCCAGAATCTGCATGGGAAAGAATATGTTCAGGCGCATCTTTGATTCAAATATATACTGGATGGATTTATAAAGGTCCGCAATTAGTTCCAGATATTCTTAATGGGATCATAAAACAACTTAATAATCACCAATTATCAAATATAAAGGAAGCTATTGGATCAAACTTAGAATGGATTGAATAATCAATTATGAAAGATATGAACTTCAAGCATGGAGGAAATATATTGACTCAGGCAAAAAAATTAAATCTATTAACTTCTGAAATAATTGACTCAAGTGCATCATTAGTTCCTTTTAAACCCCCAAAGCTCCTTATAGACGCTTTAAAATCAGAAATAAAAACACTAGGATTTCGATATTATCCTGAAAGGAATCTAAATAATTTAAGAGAAATAATTGGAGAGTTTCATCAAATAAGTCCCGAAAATATATTGCCAGGTAATGGAGCTTCTGAACTAATAACTTGGGCAGGATATGAAGCTTCAAAATTTGGAGCAAGTTGTATTCCAAGTCCAGGTTTCGTGGATTATGAAAGATCTCTAAATTGCTGGAATGCTAGCTTCGATTATTCAGAATTGCCAAAAAATTGGAGTAATAGTTTCCCTCAATCCTTTCCACTTAATCCTATTTGCGATGTTCTTTGGATAACAAACCCACATAACCCCACTGGTCAATTATGGGACAAAAAGTCATTAGAAATAATTTTAAAGAAATATAAATTAGTTATTTGTGATGAAGCTTTCTTAGCAATAACACCAAATGGCGAGCAAGAATCTTTAATCCCGCTCACTAAAATTTATGATAATTTATTAGTTATTAGGAGTTTAACCAAACTCTTTAACATTGCAGGTTTAAGATTAGGTTACATTATTGGCTCATCTAAAAAACTTAAACAATGGAATATTATAAGAGATCCATGGCCATTAAATTCCTTTGCTATTAGGGCTGGGATAGAATTATTAAGTAATAGAGTTTTTTATAAAGAATGGATACAAAAGATTCATGATTGGGTAATAACAGAGAAGAATTGGGTTTCAAATAAATTATCGAAAATAAATAATCTTAAGGTACATAACTCTTCAACTAACTTTTTCTTGATAGAAAGTAAATTTTCATTATCTTCTAATATTAATTATTTAAAACACAAAGGTATCTTAATTAGAGAATGTGCCTCATTTATATTTCTAAATGAAAACTGGGCAAGAATAAGTTTACAGAATAGAAAAAAGAATAAAATTTTATGTAGAGAAATTTATAATTCTTTTAAAAAATAGTTTATGAATCTTTTAATCTCATTTGTAGATTTTAAGTAATTAAGAGTTTTCATATTTTCTTTCATTAAATCTAGAATTTCATATTTAGGTTTGCCTTTTTTTGATTTGAATTTAAAAATCCTTTTCAAAGTCTGTTCAAAATATTCCTTAGAAATTTTATTTTGATTTATTAAAATAGCACCCCCAATTGAAGAGAGAATCATTGCATTTTTTTCTTGGTGATTATTTTTAGAATTTGGGTATGGAATTAAAATTGACGGTTTCCCAGTTTGTATAAGTTCATTAATTGTCCCTGCTCCAGATCTTGATATTACGAGGTCACAGTTTTGCATCAAAGATGCAATTTGATTAGTAAATTTCTTTTGAACATAATTATTAGATTTTTTTCTTAGGGAATTATTTAGATTATTATCTCCGACAATATGAACAATTCTAAATTTTTGTTTTATTAAAAAATTAAGAGCTTCATAAAAAATTTTATTAATATCCTTTGCCCCTTGACTTCCTCCCATAACAATTAGAAGAGGACCTTTTCCTCGTGGAACCCATTCTGGTAAAGGATTAGTTTCATAAAATTCCTCCCTTAGAGGAGTGCCAGTAAAAATAGTCTTACAATTTTTTAAATAAGAATTTGTATCTTTAAATCCTATAAGAACAAATTTACATAAAAAACCAAAATATTTTGTAACCATGCCTGGTATCAAATTTGATTCATGCATAATGACAGGTATTTTTAACAACTTTGCTGCAAGAATTGAGGGTGCCGAAATATATCCACCAGTCGTAAATACTAAATTAATTTTTTTGTCTTTTAGGATTTTGATAATAGTAAAAGTTGAAAATAAAATTTTCAAATATTGAATAAATATAAAAATATTTTTTTTTGGTGTCTCTAGCTTTAAAGTCAAAAAATTATAGTTTTTAGGTACAAATTTAGCATCAAGTCTTTTTTCAACGCCTAACCAATGGATATTCCAATCTTTTTGAACCTTTTTAGAAACTGCTAAAGCAGGGAAAATATGACCTCCAGTACCACTTGCAGCAATTAATAAATTATTTCTATTTTTAGACATTAAAAATTAAATAAGTAAAATAAAATGAGAAAGTTATGAAAATGATTAATTCAAATTTCTTTGCAAAATTAGGATTATTTATCTATATAATTATTTATCTCATTTTCCCAAAATTAGCAATCGCCCAAAATACAAACGTTGATATAAGAAAAAATCTTGAAAAGGCACTAAATACTAGAAACTTACAATTGATAAAAAGCATTTTCAAAGAAGAAGAAAACTTAAAGATTCAATCACAATTTAAGGAAATAATAAATGATTTTCCTAATTCACAATGGCAAATTAAAAAATTAAGCAGAGGAAATTCTAAAGAAAAAATATTTGATATCAAAGTTAATGGAAAGAAAATAGTTAATGGGCAAATATACTTTCTTGAATCCAAATTTAAGTATCTATATTTTACTAATAATGACAAAATAAATAATGGGGAAATAAAAAATTTGCTTACCACTATAAGAAACGATAATAACAAAACTGATATTATTTTTAGAATTCCAGACAAAGTTCTTACTGGTACAAAATATGATATTGATATTATTTTAAATGAACCTCTTGGTAATGAAGTTATAGCTGGAGGAATCAAATCTCATCAGGATCAATCTTATCTAAAACAAGAAATCAACATTGAGCTTTTAGCCTCTGGAGGTATTTTTAAAACTACTAGAGCATCATCTAAACCAAGTACGCAAATATGGTCGGGGATCATAGTGCATCCAAAAGGAATAATTTCATTTACTAAAGGCGTTGAAATTGTTGATAAAATGTAATTTAAGCTTCTTTTAAAGCAGCAACCCCAGGTAAAGTTTTGCCTTCTAAAAGTTCTAAACTAGCGCCCCCACCAGTAGATATATGCGACATTCTTTCAGCCAAGCCAGCTTTCTCCACTGCGGCTACTGAGTCACCTCCACCAATAATTGTACAAACCTCAGAGAAAGAACTTAAATCTGCAAGGGTTGTTGCTATCGCATTTGTACCTTCAGCAAATTTATCAAATTCAAAAACACCCATCGGACCATTCCAAATAATTGTTTTGCATTCAGCAAGAGCATTTTGGAATACTTTGATTGATTCTGGTCCAATGTCTAGCCCCATCCAATCGCCACTTATTGAATCTATTTGGGATAATTTAGTTTCGGCAGTGGGAGAGAACTCATTAGCAAGTACCACATCAGATGGTAAAAGCAGTTCAACTCCTTTATTTTTTGCTTTTGCCTCTAAATTTCTTGCGAGCTCAAGTTTATCTTCCTCAACAAGACTCTTTCCAACGTCCAATCCTCTTGCTTTATAGAAAGTAAAAATCATACCTCCACCAATAATAATTTTGTCACACTTATCTAGAAGAGAATCTAAAACACCAATTTTGCTACTAACTTTAGAACCTCCAACTATTGCGGCAAGAGGACGTTTGGGAGCATCTATTGCACCCTGTAAATATTTCAATTCTTTTTCTAACAAAAATCCTGCTACTGAGGGCTCTAAAAATTTTGTAACTCCTTGAGTTGAAGCATGAGCTCTATGAGCAGCGCCAAATGCATCGTTAACATAAATATCTGCGTGAGCAGCTAAATTTTTGGCAAATTCTAAATCATTTTTTTCTTCCTCTTCAAAAAAACGAACATTTTCTAATAACAAAACATCCCCGTTCTTCAGATTATTAGATTTGATTAGAGCTTTTTCACCAATACAGCTTTCAGTCAAATTAACTTTTTGTTCCAATATATCGCTTAATCTGGTAGCAACTGGGGTTAATCTCATTTTTTCATTAACTTTCCCTTTAGGTCTTCCAAAATGAGCAGTTAATATAACTTTTGCCGAATTATTTATAAGATATTTTATAGTAGGAATTGCTGCTCTTATTCTAGTATCATCAGTAATCTGACCACTGTCATTTAATGGGACATTAAAATCAACCCTTACAAGAACTTTTTTTCCTTCTAATTTAGATTTATCAAGACTGGAAAGAGACAACTTCGACATTAAAACATCCTATTTTTACCATGAAACCCTAACGTTAATTTGAGCTTATTGGGTTAAAAAGTACTAAGTGTTACTTATGCCTTAATAAATTTTAAAAATTAGGTAGAAATATAAAATTTATAAAAATAAAAAATATTTAATGTTTAAATTAATATTAAATGTAATTACTTTTGAAATTAATAAGAATCAAAAGGTTTACTCGTACAACTTGTTGGATTTAATCAATTGGAAATACCTAAAATTCAATGGTACCCAGGCCATATTGCTAAAGCCGAAAAAAAACTAACTGAAGTAATAAAGAGAGTAGATTTGGTTATAGAAGTTAGAGATGCAAGAATCCCTTTATCAACAGGTCATCCTCATCTTAATCAATGGATTAGAAACAAAAAACATATCCTTGTTATAAATCGCGCAGATATGATAGCGCCAGAAACTATAACTAATTGGAACAAGTGGTTTAAAAAAGATAATATATATCCTCTTTGGTGTGACGCAAAAAATGGTAAAGGAATAAAAGAAATTTGTAAATCTGCTAAGGAATCCCGATTATCAATTGATAACAGAAGGTTATCTAGAGGAATGAAGGTTAGGCCGATCAGAGCACTTACCCTAGGTTTTCCTAATGTAGGAAAATCTGCATTAATAAATAGAATCGCCAAGAAAAAAGTTGTTGAAAGCGCTAGGAAAGCAGGAGTAACACGTAATCTTAGATGGATCAGATTAGACAGTGGGATAGATTTGCTTGATGCCCCCGGTGTTATACCCCCTAATTTAGAGAATCAAAAATCGGCTCTAAAACTTGCACTATGTGATGATATTGGAGAGGCTGCTTATGAAATAGAAAGTGTTGCGATTGAATTTATAAAAATAATTTTCAAATTAAAAGAAGATAAAAATGCGAATATTTCACTTTCAAAGATATCTGAAAGATATGGAGTTGATATATTAAAGAACTTTGATAGCCCTCATGAATGGATTGATCTTGTAGCCTTGAAACATACCTCAGGTAATAAAAGAAGAATGGCTTACAAATTATTAGAAGATTATCGCAATCAAATGCTAGGAAAGATTGCTTTGGAAGTGCCAATATGAACTCAAGTAATAAAAACTCTTTTGGAGTAGGAGAAGGTGAATTAATAGAAATTACTTATGAGATGTCCCTTCCTATGCGACTCGATAGGTGGCTAGTAAGCAAGAGGCCTGAACAGAGTAGAGCAAGAATACAACATTTTATAAACGCGGGATTAGTTCTTGTTAACTACAAAACTGCAAAAGCTAAAACCCCACTTAAAACAGGAGATAGTATACAAATTTGGATGCCGCCTCCAGAACCTCTCATATATTTAAAGCCAGAAAAGATGAACTTAAATATCCTTTTTGAAGATGAACACATCATTGTAATTAATAAACAATCAGGACTCATAGTCCATCCAGCTCCAGGACATAAATCAGGAACCTTGGTAAATGGATTACTCTTTCACTGTAAAGATTTACCTGGAATAAATGGCAAGTTAAGACCTGGGATAGTTCATAGATTAGATAAGGACACCTCTGGCTGTATGGTTGTAGCAAAAAGCCAAGAATCACTTGTCAATCTTCAAATACAAATAAAAGAAAAAATCGCTTCAAGAAACTATATTGCGGTAATTCATGGAGTCCCAAATACTTCAGAAGGTAAAATTGTTGGACATATAGGTAGAGATAAACTAAATCGATTGAAGTATGCGGTAGTTGATGAAAATTCCGGGAGATATGCATGTACTTATTGGAAATTATTAGAAAGATTAGGTAATTATTCATTAATGAGCTTCAAACTAGATACTGGAAGAACTCATCAAATAAGAGTTCATTGTGCACATATCAATCACCCCATTCTAGGTGATCCTTTATATGGGAGATGTAAAAAGCTTCCTTGCAAATTGGATGGTCAGGCTTTACATGCTGTAGAGCTAGGACTTTTTCATCCTATAAATGGAGAAGAAATGAAATTCGAAGCAGAATTACCCCAAGAATTTCAGAAATTATTAAGAGTCTTAAAAAAATCAATTAAGGTGTAAGGAACTATTTACTAAAGCTTTTGTAACATTATTCTTAGGATTTGAAAAAACTGTATCTGAATCGCCTTCTTCAATAATCTGTCCATAATTCATAACTAATAATCTATTACAAAATTTCTTTGCAATTCCTAAATCATGAGTAATAAAAATTATTGTTAAATCCATTTTTTCTTGCATCTTTCTAAGTAAATCAAGTGTCTCAAATTTTACATATGCATCTAACATATTTACAGTTTCATCGCAGATGAGGATTTTTGGTTTCAATAATAATGCTCTTGCAATTGAAATTCTTTGTAATTGACCGCCAGACAATTGATTAGGGTAGGAGTTTAAGAATTCAGGATCTGAAGGTAGATTTAAATTTTTTAAAATTAGTTTAATCTCATCTTTAATTTGATAATTATTAGATATTTTTTGAATTAAAAATATATCCTTCAAAATATTTTTGATTTGCATTTTTGGATTCAAACTTGAAAAAGGATCTTGGAAAATTATTTGTATATTTTTAAAATTATTAGACTTTTTTGTATGTAATTCTAAATTTCTTTCATAAACTTTTATTTCACCTCCTCTCACTTTCAAGAGTCCTATTAAAGCTCTGCATAAAGTACTTTTTCCACTCCCAGAAGATCCAACAATTCCAAGGACTTCATTTCGATACAATTTAAAACTTACTTCTTTTAAAGCCTTATTCCATTTAGGTCGGAAAATTGAAGAATTTAATTTATACCAATGTCTTAAATTATTAACCTCTAAAACAACATCATTTGTAGAGGTAATTATTTTTCTTGGCTTCAAAGATATATTTGCTGTATTTATCAATTTCTCTCCAATTTTTGATTTAGGCGATTTAAAAACTTCTTTTATATTTCCTTGCTCCTGAATTAATCCTTGATCCATTATCACTACTTTTTTACACCACTTTGCTGCAAGATTAATATCATGACTAATCAAAACCAACGTAGTTCCAGATTTCTCACATAAATGAAGAATTTGATTCATTACTTCAAAACTAGTCTTAGAATCCAGACTGGTTGAAGGTTCATCTGCTATTAATATTTTAGGTTTCAAAGCTAAAGCCATTGCAATTGAAACTCTTTGTCTCATTCCCCCACTAAACTGATGAGGAAATGAATCTAATCTTTCAATATCTATTCCTACTTTTCTAAAATTTTCTTCTACTAATTCTTTAATAATTAAAGGGGGATAGTTTTCAAAGTGTGTTTTGATTAATTCTTTTAAATGATCTCCAACTGTCATTAAAGGATTAAGTTTTTTTATGGAATCTTGATAAATAAATCCAAAATTATTTCTTCTAAACAATTGAATTTTTTTTTTATCAATTTTAGTTAAATCTTCTCCAGATATTCTTATAAATCCTTGAGTAATTGAACCTTCAGGAAGCATATCTACAATTGTTTTTGCAAATGTTGTTTTACCGCATCCAGAAGGGCCTATTATTGCTAAGTGATCTCCTTTAAACAGATCTAATTTAAAATTTTTTATGGTAGATTTCTGATTAGAACCATATTTGACATTTAGATTCCTGATTTCAAGAATTTTGCTTTTATTTATTTTCATAATTTTGTAGCAAATTTCTCTAGTCCTAAATAAAATAAATCTAAAGGAACATTATATGGCTGAAGCAACTGCGAATTCAAAAGAAAAAAATGAAATTAAAGTTTCAACAATCATTTTGCCTGAAAATAAAAATTATGAAAGTGAATCTTTGAAGTATGAGATAAATATTCCTAATTGGCTTATTGAGATTATTGAAAACTATGAAGTATCAAATAAAAAAAATGATTCGAATCAAGATCTTATAGTAAAAGCTTTCAAACTTGCTTATGAAGCTCATAATGGACAACTTCGGGCAAGTGGAGAGCCATATATAATTCATCCCATAGCTGTTGCTGATCTACTTAAAGAAATAGGGGCAAGTTCATCAGTTATAGCTGCAGGCCTATTACATGATGTTGTTGAAGACACAGGAATTGCTCTTTCAGAGATAGAAGTTAATTTTGGCTTAGAAGTAAAAGTACTTGTAGAAGGTGTAACTAAATTAGGAGGTATTCACTTTAATAATAGAACTGAAGCACAGGCTGAAAATCTTAGAAAAATGTTCTTAGCTATGGCAAGCGACATAAGAGTTGTTTTAGTTAAACTTGCAGATCGACTACATAATATGAGAACAATTCAATGGCTTAATGAAGAGAGAAAAGAGAGAATTGCGAGAGAAACTAGAGAAATATATGCCCCTTTAGCAAATAGGTTAGGAATAAATAGATTTAAATGGGAATTAGAAGATCTAGCATTTAAATTTCTTGAACCAGAGGAATATAAAAATTTAAAAGATCAAATTGCCGTTAAAAGAAGTGATAGAGAAAAAAGGTTAAACGTTACCTTAAATCTGATGAAGGAAAACTTAGTCTCTTCAGGTTTAGGAAATTTTGAAATTACGGGAAGACCAAAACATCTCTATGGTATTTGGAGCAAAATGGAAAGACAACAAAAACAATTTAGCGAGATTTATGACGTTGCTGCTTTAAGAATTATTGTTAGCAATTCAGATAGCTGTTATAAAGCTTTAGCAGTCGTTCATGATACTTTTAGGCCAATTCCAGGAAGATTTAAAGATTATATAGGTTTACCAAAACCAAATGGTTACCAGTCCTTGCATACCTCTGTGATCGGCAGACATAGGCCTATTGAAGTTCAAATAAGAACGAGTTCAATGCATCAAATTGCAGAATTCGGAATAGCTGCACATTGGCAATATAAAGAAGGAGGTTCACCTGCATCTAGTAATGCAGAAAGATTTAATTGGCTGAGACAATTAGTAGAGTGGCAACAAGAAGGTAATGAGAAAGACCATAATGACTATCTAGCCTCTATAAAAGAAGATTTATTCGATGAAGAGGTATTTGTAATTACACCAAAAGGAGATGTTGTTGGCCTAAGGAAAGGATCTACTGCAATCGATTTTGCTTACAGAATACATTCAGAAATAGGCAATCATTGTAATGGTATAAGAATAAATGAAAAGCTATCTCCTCTATCTACATCATTGCAAAATGGGGACTTTATCGAAATCTTAACTAATAATAATTCAACTCCAAGCTTAGATTGGTTGAATTTTGTAGTTACTCCAACCGCAAAAAATAGAATTCGGCAGTGGTATAAAAAAAGCCATAGAGATGAAACTATTAAAAGAGGAAAAGATCTGCTTGAAAAAGAAATAGGTCGTAATGGATTTGAATCATTAATTTCAAGTGAAGCCATGAAAAAAGTTGCACATCGATGTAATTTAAAGTCTACGGAAGATCTACTAGCATCATTAGGATTTGGGGGCTTAACGTTACATCAAGTATTGAATAGATTAAGAGAAGAGATTAAAATACAGACAGAAGAAATTAAAAATGAATCTAACGAAGAATTAGCAAGATCTCTCATAAATAAAAATAATTCAATTGCAACCAAATCTCATGCAACTAATAAATCACCAATCACTGGGGTCGAAGGCTTAGATTATAGAATCGGCAAATGCTGCAGTCCACTTCCTGGGGAAGAAATAATTGGAACTGTCTCTCTAGGTAATCATGGTATCACTATTCATAGAAGAGATTGTGAGAATGTTATCCCAATACCAATAGAGAGAAGATTACCTGTTGCATGGAACCAAGAGAATAAGATTCTTGACAATAAGTTCCCAATTCAACTCAGAATAGAAGTTATAGATAGAGTAGGGGTCCTAAAAGATATTCTTATGAGATTATCTGATAAAGGAATAAATGTTAGCGATGCAAATGTAAAAACCGCTTTTGGTAAACCTGCAATAATTAATTTATGTGTTGGTCTAGAAAGTTATAGTCAACTCCACAAAACTATTGATCAAATTAAATCAATGGCTGATGTATTAGATATTGCAAGGGTAGGAATAAGTTAATTTAAACTTAGAAGAATTTTAAGATGCTGTTTTTTTTATTTTTCTTTTACATAGCAAAAAAACAATAGTTCCTGAAATAGAAGCTAATAGTAATCCAACTAATGCTGAACCCAAAATTAACCTTAATGAAAAAATACTTCCTTTTTTCCATAATTCTTCAATCATTAAATTTTTATCAAAAACAATATCTGGTGAATTTTTTAGCAAAAATGAACCAACTTTATAATTGAAAAAATATAGAGGTACATAAGTAAATGGATTGCTTATCCAAGTACCAATTGCAGCAAGAAAAAGATTTCCTTTCGCAACTCTTGCTAAAAATAATCCTAATAAAGTTTGAAAACCAAAGAAAGGAAAGCATCCGCAGAAGACCCCAACAGCTAATCCCTTTGCATTAAAAAAGGGAGTACCATCTTGTTTCAAAAATAATGATAGAATTTTTTTATATTGAAGATTCTTTATCAACTTCATTCTGAAATCACAATCAAGAAAGTTTTCTTTGATAAGCCTACTTAATTATCTGCAGCATAGTGAGAGATGGAATCAATTATCGAGACTGAGGATACAATAGCAGCAATAGCTTCGGCTATAAGTCTAGGTAAAGGAGGAATTGCAGTTATAAGAGTATCAGGGGAAGAAGCAATAAATTCCTGTAAAAATATTGTAGAAACAAAATCTAAATATGCTTGGGAGTCTCACAGAGTTTTTCATGGCTTCATAAAAGATAATTTAGAAAATAAATTTATAGATGAAATTTTAATTACAGTTATGCATTCTCCTAATAGTTTCACTGGAGAAGATATTGTTGAATTGCACTGTCATGGAGGGGTAATTGTTGTAAATAAAGTGATGGAGACATTGTTATCAAATAATACTGGAGTAAGGATTGCAAATCCAGGAGAATTTAGTCAAAGAGCATTTCTTAATGGCAAAATAGATTTAACTCAAGCAGAATCAATTAATCAATTGATTAATGCAAAAAATCTTAAATCAGCCGAGATAGCTTTTAATGGAGTAAAAGGAGAAATAAAGAAAAAGATTGATATTATTAAAAATGATTTAATCGAGCAATTATCAGAAATAGAGGCAAGAGTAGACTTTGAAGAGGATTTTTCAGAATTTAATTATAATGATTTTTCTAGAAATATTGAAATTATAAAAGAAAAAATAGAAATCCTTATAGAAAATTCAAAAAGGGGGGCGCATATTCATAATGGGATATCAATTGCTCTTATTGGCAAAACTAATGTTGGGAAAAGTTCTCTTTTAAATCTTCTCTCAAAAAAAGAAAAAGCAATAGTTACTAGTATTCCAGGAACAACTAGAGATATAATCGAAGTTAATTTGACTCTAAAAGATATACCAATAAAAATAATAGATACTGCTGGCATTAGAGAAACCGATGAATATATAGAAAATATTGGAATTGAAAAAAGCTTTGAAATGATTCAAAACTCAGACTATATAATCTATTTATATAGTCTTGAAGAAGGATTAAATAAGGATGATGAGAAAATTATAAGCAAAATTCCACAAGAAAAATTAATTACAATCTTGGGGAATAAAAAAGATTTAATTGATTCAAAAAAAGTAAATAAAAAAAATTTATCGAACTCTGTTTTAATGAGTATTAAAAATGATGAAGGGGAAAAAGAACTAGTCGAAAAGATAGTTAAAAAATGTGGATCAAAAGAATTTGAAAATATAGATATTTTTTTAAATGAAAGACAAATATCAAACCTAACTGATTGCCTAAAAAATTTAAATGATACTGATCCAATAATTGCTAATCAATTACCCTTCGATTTATTATCAATTGAAGTTAGAGATGGAATAAAAAACTTATCGAGAATTACAGGTCAAGAATTAACTGAAGATCTACTAAATAATATTTTTTCCAAATTTTGTATAGGTAAATAAATTTTTATTAAAATACATAAATGTATAAAGTAAACTTTAAAAGTTAAAATAAAATTTTTATCTTATTCAAATTTAGTGGATTTATACTCTCCAAATATTTCTAGAATTATTGATGGTTGGATTGAAGAAGATATCGGTAAAGGTGATCTAACATCTTCTGCGATTACCCAAAAAATAGGAAAAGCCCATTGGATAGCAAAAGAGGAAGGAATATTTTGTGGTGTTGGAATAATAAAAGAAATTTTAAAAAAAATTGACGAAAAGATAGAGTGCAATTTTTTTATTAATGATGGTGAAAAATTTTTGAAGGATCAAAAGCTTCTTGAACTAAATGGCCCTTCAAGAAGTCTTTTAGCAAGTGAAAGAATAACTCTCAATATCTCAATGCATTTATCGGGGATCTCAACTTATACAAAAAATATTGTAGATGTTCTGAAAGGTACAAATATAAATTTAGCAGATACAAGAAAAACTACTCCTGGTTTAAGAATATTTGAAAAGTATGCTTTTAAATGTGGTGGTGGTATTAATCATAGAATGGGATTATATGATGCTGCAATGATTAAAGAAAACCATATTGCATGGACTGATAAATTGAAAAATGCAGTTGAAAAAATTAGATTAAATACTCCCTTTACAACTCATATTATTATTGAAGCAGAAGATATGAAGCAAGCAAAAGATGCAGTTTTAGCAGGTGCAGATAGTATTTTGTTAGATGAATTTAATCCTGAATTACTTAAAAAAGGCATTAAAGAATTAAGAGAGTTATCAACAAATAACTCTAATAGAACAATTAGGAATGATTTAATCATAGAGGTATCTGGAATTAATCCAATAAACATTAGTAACTATTTAATTGATGGAATTGATTTAATTTCAACAAGTTCTTCAATTACTAAAAGTAATTGGATTGATTTTAGTATGCGTTATATTAATTAAATGACTCGAATAGCATTTTAATAATTCATGCAGACAATTTTTAAAGAATTGACTAAAAGCTTTGAAGAAACCCTTCTAGAAAGTCTTATAAAAAATGAAAAGAAAGAAGAATTTGAAAAAATACGTAAAAATCTAATTAATCAAGCATCTAAAGAGGAGTTTGGTGATTATCAATGTAATATATGTCTTGTTTTATCTAAGATTTATAAAATTAACCCTAGAGAAATTGCTATTGCATTTATTGAGACCCTCAAAGGAAATAAAAAGATATCTAATTTGTGTGAAAATTTAGAAATTGCTGGACCAGGTTTTATAAATATAAAATTAAAAAATAAAGTTTTGATTGAAGCAATAAAATCTAATATTAAATGCCCTAGAGCTGGTGTTCCTTTATCCCATAAAAATAATAGTCATTCCAAAAAAAAAGTTATCGTAGATTTTTCAAGTCCTAATATTGCTAAAGAAATGCATGTGGGTCATCTAAGATCAACAATTATAGGAGATTCGATCTCAAAAATTTTCGAATTTAGAGGATATATCGTTTTAAGACTAAATCACATTGGAGATTGGGGTACACAATTTGGCATGCTTATTACTCAGCTTAAAGATTTATATTCAAGTGATCTTAAAGAAATAGATAGTATCAAAATTAGTGATTTAGTTGAATTCTATAAAGCTTCAAAAAAAAGATTTGATAATGAAATAGAATTTCAAAAAAGATCAAGAGAAGAGGTTGTTCAATTACAAAGTGGAGATAAAAAATCAATTGAAGCATGGAAATTATTATGTAATCAATCAAGAAAAGAGTTTGATCAAATCTATAAAACATTGAACATAAAAATTAAGGAAAGAGGAGAATCCTTTTATAATCCGTTTTTAAAATCAATAATTGAGGATTTAAATTACAAAAATATTTTAGTAGAAGACCAAGGCGCAAAATGTGTTTTTCTTGATGGCATGACTAATAAAGAAGGTAATCCATTTCCACTTATTATTCAAAAAAAAGACGGTGGGTTCAATTATGCAACTACTGATCTTGCTGCTCTAAGATATCGATTTAATAAGGAACCTTACGGCGATAATGCAGCTAGAATTATTTATGTAACAGATCATGGTCAATCCAATCATTTTGAAGGAGTTTTTCAAGTTGCAAAAAGAGCTAATTGGATCCCTAAAGATTGTGAAGTAAATCACGTCCCATTCGGGCTAGTACAAGGTATTGATGGTAAAAAGCTTAAAACAAGAGAGGGAGATACCGTCAAACTAAAAGATTTATTATCAGAGTCAGTTAAAAGAGCAAAAGAAGATCTATTAAAAAGATTAGAGAACGAAAGTCGTTTTGAAAATGATGATTTTATTTTTAATACTTCAAAAGTTATTGGAATCGGAGCAGTAAAATATGCTGATTTAAGCCAAAATAGAATCACAAATTATCAATTTAGTTTTGAAAAGATGCTTTCGCTGAATGGGAATACGGCGCCTTATCTTTTGTATACACTTGTAAGAATTTCAGGAATTAATAGAAAAAATAATATGACTGAAGAGGTTATAAATTTGGAATCTATTTCATATAACCATGATTTAGAGTGGAAGCTTATAAGGAAATTACTTAAATTTGATGAAGTTATTATTTCGATAGAAAAAGACTTAATGCCAAATAGACTATGTAATTATCTGTTTGAATTATGTAAGACTTTTAATAGATTTTATGATCAAGTTCCTATTCTTAAGGGAGAAATAGATAAAAAGATTTCAAGACTTACATTATGTGCTTTAACTGAAAAGACTTTAAAATTAAGTTTAGAGCTTCTTGGAATTGAAACCTTAGAGAGAATGTAATGAATGAATTTGATCAAATAAATAATCTTTCACCTCTCCCAAGAAAGGAAATAATAAATATGCAATCTTATTCTGCACCATTAGAAAACAGAAGAAATTTATTGCGTTTAGATTTTAATGAAAATACTTTAGGTCCCAGTCAAAAAGTATATGAAGCTATCAAAGATATTAATTTAAATCAAATTTCAATCTATCCAGAATATAACTTATTAAAAAAATTTGTATCGAATCACTATTATGAATCAAGGCAATTTGACTCTGAAGAGATAGGTTTGTTTAATGGAGCTGATGCTGCAATAAATGCGATATTTAATTCTTTTGGCGACAGGGATGAAATATTTCTGACCACAAATCCGACTTTTGGTTATTATTCTCCTTGTTCCGAAATACAAGGTATGAGAAAAATAACTTGTGCCTACGAAGGAGAAAACTTTCTATTCCCAATAAAGCGATTTCAAGAAAAAATTATTAAATATAAACCTAAATTAATATTTATTTGTAATCCAAATAATCCTACTGGTACTGTTGTAAGTGCTCAAGAAATAATTAAATTAGCAAATTTGAATAAAAATTCATTAATTGTCGTTGATGAACTTTATGAGAAATTTAACGGAGATAGTCTTCTTCCTGTAATAGAATTTAAAAAAATTAAAAATTTAGTTGTTATTCAATCCCTTTCAAAAACTGCTGGTTTAGCTGGTTTAAGAATTGGCTTTGCGTTCGGAAATAAAAGCATAATGCAATATATCAACAAAGTGACAGGACCTTACGATGTGAACAGTTTTGCTGTTACTGCTGCATTAGCTGCTCTAAATGATAAATCTTATATAGATAATTATGTTTCTGAAGTAAAAAAAGCGAGAGTATTTATTGAGAAGAAATTTGAATCTATAGCAATAAGGAAACACTTTGGTGGAGGAAATTATTTTTTAATTTGGCCAAAAAAAAATCCTGAAATTTTGACAAGACAAATGAGAGAAAAGGGTATCTTAATAAGAGAGATGAAAAACAAAAAAGATATTGAGAATTCTATAAGGGTTAGTATAGGAACTCAAGAACAAATGAGTTTTTTCTGGAATACTTATAAAAAATTAGATCTTAATAATTAATCTTTGAAAATATAAATAGTATTTTTATCAATTCTTTTTGAATTTATTTCAAAGCTTTTACCAAGATATTTGACTTTAAAATCTGGCATATTTTCAAGAAAAAAGTCAGCATTAGAAAAATCACAATTATCACTAATATTTTTACCTCTCATAAAATGGACAGGAACAACAATTGAGGGTTTTAATGTTTTTACTATATTTGAGGCCTCACTTCCGTTATAAGATTTGAATCCTCCTCCTATTGAAATAAATAAAATATCTGGACGGGACAAAATAATTTGACTATTTATATCCATTTCACCTGCAGCTCCACCCATATGGACTATTTTTAAATTATTCTGCTCCCAACTCCAGACCGTAGCCATCCCCAACCTTCTTCCCCCAACTCTGTCATGAGGAACCTCAATTCCATTTAATAATATATCTTCGAATTTATAAACTCCAGGTTCTACAAACATCAATTGATCATTTGGATTATATCCTTCATCAGCAAGTTTTGAACTAGCTAAAATAAAATCAGCATTGATGCCTTTTGGCTCATTTAAATCACTTGCACAACCAATAGCCTTAAAAGGATTTATAAGAACTGATTTTTCTCTTCCCTTAATTAAAAAACTACCATGTCCTAAACTTTTTAATAACAAATCACCTGCCATAGCGGATGAGGGTATTAAAAATAAAAATAATATAAAAAGGAAAAATTTTTTAATTTTGATAATACTCATAGAAAATTTTTATAATCACATTTTACTTCTGTTCCGCCATATTTAGAAAATTACTGATTAATTTATGTCCAAATTGTGTTAGAACACTTTCTGGATGAAACTGAACACCATGTAAATTTTTATATTCTTTATGAGAAATTGCCATAATTGTTGAATCCTCTAGAGTTGCAGTTATTTCAAAACAAGAGGGGAGAGATTCTGAATCTACTATAAGACTATGATATCTAGTAGCCACAAATGGGCTATCAATATCTTTAAATAATCCTTTTTTATTGTGAATAATTTTTGAGGTCTTTCCATGCATTAATTCTTTACCCACTATTACTTTACCGCCATAGGCTTGAGCCAAGGCTTGATGACCTAAACAGACTCCTAATATTGGAATTTCCTTTGATAAGTTTTGGAGAATAGGCAGACAAATACCTGACTGATCTGGATTCCCTGGACCAGGAGACAATAAAATACCATCGGGATTAATATGACTTATTTCTTCTAAAGTAATTTCATCATTTCTTTTTACTAATAATTCTTTTGTTATCTGATGTTCTACTGAAAGCTCTCCCAAGTATTGAACTAGGTTATAAGTAAAACTATCATAATTATCGATAACTAGAAACATATCTTTTTCAATTTAAAAATAATAACTTTATTTTAGGAATAAATAAGCATAGACCAATAATAACAGAATTAATTGAAGCTAATAATACAGCACCTGCTGAACAGTCTTTTGCAATTTTAGCAAGATTACTAAACTTTTTTTTAATCACTAGATCAACTAAAGATTCGATTGATGTATTTATTATTTCTAAAGTCAATACAGAAAAAATAGCCCCCAACATAATCAAATAATCGCTTTTATCAAGTTGAAGAATAGAACCTATGATTAAACTAAAAAGAGCAAAAAGAACTTGAATTTTAAAATTTCTTGAATTTTTAAATGTATATTTAATACCATTAAAAGCGTATCTAAAACTTATTAAAACATTTTTAGATGTCCTATATGACCTTCTTCTACTTTTTAAAAGTTTTGCTTTACTCTTCATTTATAGTTGATTAATAAAATCTTTCAATCTAATTTTGAAATTAAATATTCTTGAAAATTTAACATATTATCTAATTCATAATCATCATTATGTTCCCATCCCAAAAGATGTAATAATCCATGACTTGCTAACCAGAGCATTTCTTTTTTAATAGAATGATTAAATTCTAAGGATTGTTTAAAAGCCGTTTCTAAGGATATAAATAAATCTCCTAATTCAATAAAATTTAAATCTTTAGTATTATCTTCATCAGAAATAATTGGGAAAGATAAAACATCAGTTGACCCAGATTTATTCATCCACTTTTGATTAATAGAAGAAATTTCATTATCATTAATAATCTGCAAACTTAACGAAAAAATTTTTTTGTCTAAAATAAAATTTGGGAAAGAAGTATCTTTTTCATCTAGGATTATTTTAATCCAACACAATAATACTTCTTCCCAAAAACCAGATTCGAAAATAAGATTATCTGGCTTATTTATAAAATTATTTGATAAATTAGAAAAATCATTACATTTAAAGACTAAATCTATTTGTAAGTCATATAAATCTTTCTGATACATACTTTCATTAAACGGGCATATTAGGCTTTCCTAAAGTAGCTATTAAAATTAAAAGTCCGATCAGGATTAAAAAAGTAATTGAAAAATGAGAAATACTTTTAGAACCCTTCCTAACCATATTTCTCATAGCTAGTTTTATAAAGCTAGGAGGAGAAACTTTTTTTTCTAAATTTTCGTTTTTATTTGCCATAAATTTATTAAATAGACTCTTTAGAAGAAATATTCATACGTAATAATTCATGAATAAATTGATCTAATCCACCATTAAGAACTGCATCTAAATCATTAGTCTCTTTCATTGTTCTTAAATCTTTGACCATTTGATAGGGATGAAAAACATAATTTCTAATTTGAGTACCCCATGCAGCTTCAACAATATCACCTTTAATATCTGATATTTCAGAAGCTCTTTGTTCTTTAGCTATTACTAATAATTTAGCTTTAAGCAATAACATTGCTTTCTCCTTATTTTGTAACTGAGATCTCTCTTGAGTACATCTTACAGCGATTCCTGAAGGCAAATGTACAATCCTTACTGCTGTTTCTACTTTATTAACGTTTTGTCCTCCAGCTCCGCCTGATCTACTAGTTGTTATTTCTAAATCTTTATCAGGAATATCTAATGAAATACTTTGATCTAATTTAGGCATAACCTCAACTCCAGCGAAACTAGTTTGTCTTTTACCATTTGCATTAAACGGTGAGATTCTTACTAATCTATGAGTACCTTTTTCATTTTGAAGATAACCATAAGCATATTTACCGTTAACTTCAAAAGTAACGCTTTTAATACCTGCTTCTTCTCCATCAGATAAATCAGTAATTTCTAAGCTCATTCCATTATTATCTGCCCATCTTGAATACATTCTTAATAGAATTTCCACCCAATCTTGTGCATCAGTGCCACCTGCACCAGCATTAATAGAGACGATAGCAGCTTCTTTATCATATTCACCACATAATAATCTTTGGAATTCCCACTTATCTAAATTCTCTCTTAAAGTAACTAAACCTTGATGTGACTCAACAATCATTTCTTCTTCAGGCTCTAAGGAATAAAGCTCAAGAGAAGCTTCAGCATCAGAAATGAACATTTTCCATTTATCTAACAATTGAAGTTGATCTCTAACATCATCAAGGTTGAGCATATGTTTTTTTGCATATGCCTGATTAACCCAGAATTCTGGTTGAGCAGCAATTTGCTCTAACTCTTTTTTCTTAGCTATTAAATTGGGGACGTCAAAGACAATCCTGAGCATTACCCAGGCGCTTGGTTAACTCTGAAAGATCTTTTTTAAATTCTGTTATATCTATCAAAATAGAATTTAATTGTTATTTATAATCTAACAAGCACTTTTATTTAATAGTATAAAGTAAATAATATTTTAAAAAAATGTCTAAAGTTGAAATTTATACTTGGCGATTTTGCCCATTCTGCATACGGGCGAAATCTTTACTTGGGAAAAAAAATATAACTTTTACTGAACATAAAATAGATGGCGATGATAATGCAAGGGAACTCATGATGGAGAGAGCTAATGGTAAAAGAACAGTTCCACAAATTTTCATTGATGACAAAAGTATTGGTGGTTGTGACGAACTTTATGAATTAGAAAAAGAGGACAAACTGGACTTATTACTGAATTAGATAATATGAAATTTCTATTCGTAGTAGACCCAATAAAAAATATTAATCCATTAAAAGATTCATCTGCAGCATTAATGCAAGCTTCTTCTAAGAAAAAGATAGAAGTATGGAGTTGTACGCCTCAAGATCTAGAGGCAAGAGGAGATGAAGTATGGGCATCTTCTTGGAGAGCTGAAGTTTGTCCATGGGTTTCTTTTAAAGAAAATAAATGCATCCCTCTTGCTGAATTTAATTGTATTTGGATGAGAAAAGATCCTCCAGTAAATGAGGGATATTTATATGCAACTCATCTTTTGGAAGTAGCCGAAAGAAAAGGAGTAAAAGTTATAAATAAGCCTTCCTCATTACGTGCTTGGAACGAAAAATTAGGCGCATTGAGGTACAGCCATTTGATGGCTCCAACAATAGTTGCAAGTAAAGTAAAAGATCTTATTAATTTTGCACAAATTAATCATGATGTTGTTGTTAAACCACTTGGAGGAAAAGGAGGACAAGGCGTTATTCGTCTAACTAAGGATTCTCCAGGTATTAAAGCAATGATTGAATTAATAACATCGCAAGAACAATTACCAGTAATGATGCAAAAATTCATTCCCGAAGTAAAAGAAGGGGATAAAAGAATAATTATTGTTAACGGTGAGCCAATTGGATCAATAAATAGAATTCCTCAAGGGGGAGACTTTAGGAGTAATTTAGCTATGGGAGGTAAAGCAGAAAAAACAAACCTTACAGCTAAAGAAAAAAAGATTTGTACTGAGTTATCTCAACATTTCAAAGATGAAGGTTTATTCTTTGTTGGTATAGATGTAATAAATGAAATGCTTAGTGAAATTAATGTAACAAGTCCCACAGGATTAAGAGAGATAGAAACTTTATCTAACAAAAGTGTTTCGGATCAAGTAATTGAAAAATTATTAGAAATTATTTAGTAGTTTTTGCAAGAAATATTTGCTTTGCTAAGGATTTAAATTTAAGTCGAATCTCCTCAATTTCTTTTTTAGAGATAGAACCTTTTACTAACCCTGAACCAGCGGTAAATTCTAGATTTTGATCAATATAACGTGCTCCTCTTATAGCTACTCTGAATTCTGAATTCCCTTCAGAATCTACCCACCCTATTGGCGAAGCATAATTTCCTCTAGAAAATGATTCAAGTGTGTTTATCCAATTAATTGCTTCCTTTTTAGGAGATCCACAGACTGCTGGAGATGGATGCAAAACTCTAAGCAAATCAAAAGGGCATATGTTATGAATCTTGGAAGATACCAAAGTCTGTAAATGAGAAATATCTCCAAAAGAAGTTACCTTTAACGAACTTTTTGTATAGTTATTAATCTTTAAAACTTCCAAAGATTTAATTAAATACTCAAGTACATAATTATGCTCTTTTATATCCTTAGAGCTTTCCATAAGAGTATCCGGATTTAAATCACTTGATACTGTTCCTGCAATAGCTTCTAAAACCAAATCAGGCTTCTTAAAAGAAAATAATTTTTCAGGCGATGCTCCAAATATAATATCTTTACTATTTCTCCTCCAAACATATCTGCAAGTATTTGGTTGATTAGTTTTTAATTTTTTTAAAATATTTATTAGATTTAATTTATTTTTAAATTCTATTTTGACTCTTGAAGCTAAAACTAACTTGTCAAGGCTACCTTCCTCTACTAATTTAATTCCCTTTTTTATTAATTGCTTCAGATTATTATTTGATAATTCTAAAGAATTCAAAAAATAATTGATCGAAGGATAATTAAAACTATTTTTACTTTTTTGATTTTTTGAATTTAAGATCTGATCCCTTATTGACCATAGTTCTTCAATTAACGTCCTCAAAGAAGATTTACCCTCTACATGTGCATTAATTCTTAACCAACAAATATTTTTATTTTTAATAATCAATATTTTAGGTAAAATGGCCTCTAAACCAGGAACGTCAAACAAGCAATATTTTTTCTTTAAATTCTCTGAAAAAGAAAAAAAATAAATTATTTTTGAAAGCGCATAGGTATTCGATTCATCAGTCAAATTTATTAGATTATTAAAGTTCTCATCGCTAAATTCTTTGGCTACTTTAAATTTTTTAGGCCCTTCTAGAGTTAGATATTTACATTTCTCAAGAGCTATATATGACATTTTATTATCCTCTTCCCAAAAAGAAGAAAAAGAATATTTATCAATAAAAAATTCATATACATCAAATAAATCAACACAAGGTATCTCAATACAAATACTTACTAATCCGGAATTTACCCCTTTCTTATCGAAATTGGAAAAAACGCCTTTTAAAAAATCTGAAAAGTTTAAATTATTTTTCATCACTTATTGAAAATAACTAAAAATCATGCATTAAAGTAAAAAATGTAACTCAATTTATAAACTATATTTAATAATTATAGTTTTTCTTAACTGCATTAATAATGAATGAAATAAATAAAAGTTTATGGAAACAAGCAATAAAATGGCCTCTTTATTCAGTAGCAATTTTACCAGTTTTTATTTCAGGGGCTTATACCCTCAACTCTTTCAAAAATGTCAAAATATATAATTTAATTGCATTCACAATCGCTGCAATATTAATACTAATTTGGGAAAATCTAACTAATGATTTATTTGATTCAGAAACAGGAATTGATGAATTTAAATTTCATTCCATTGTAAATCTTGTGCGAAGTAAAACAATAGTTTCAATTACCGCTTATACATCTCTATTAATTGGATTATTAGTAATTGCCATTATTTCAATTTCGACGAGCATAAATGTAATGCTATTAGTCGGCGCTTGCTGCTTCTTAGGATATTTATATCAAGGTCCCCCTTTCCGTTTGGGCTACCAGGGTTTAGGAGAACCATTATGTTGGTTAGCTTTTGGCCCCTTTGCTTACGCCGCTGCTTTAATTGCATTAAATCCATCAGATATATACATGATTTCTATTCCTTGGAAAGAGTCATTATTACTTGGTTCAGGATCCTCATTGGCAACCACACTAGTACTATTTTGCTCTCATTTTCATCAGATAAAAGAAGATAAAGAACATGGTAAAAATTCACCTTTAGTTCGTTTAGGAGCGAAAAAAGGAGCTAAAATTATTCCTTGGATAGTTTTTATAATTTATGTTTTCCAACTTTTTTTAATAATTAATGGATTTATTCCGATACTTTGCGTTCTTTTCCTTATAAGTTTTCCTCAATCATTAAAGCTTATAAATTTGTTGAAATATTCATATAACAAACCTGAAGCAATAAAAAATTGTAAATTTATTGCTATCAAATTCCAAACGCTAAATGGAATTGGATTAATAGCAGGATTTATCATAAATTACTTGATTTATAAATGAACTTAACTTTTAAAAAAAAATCTTTTTTCTTTAAATTATCTTCGAAAGTGGATAATTCAAATACAACATATAACTATAAATCTGGGTGGATAATTAAATTAAAAAATATGGAAAAGGGAGTTGGTTTTGGAGAAGTAAATCCGCTAAGAAAACAAGATTTAGATTCATGTCAAATACAATTAAATCAGATTCCCAAATACGTAAATTCAAAAAATATATCTGAGTTAATAAAGAATTTTCACCCGTGCGTTCAATCAGCAATAAACTCTGCATTAGCTGAAATTGAAAGAAAAATAAATTTTCAGGAAAATTATTACTTTAATGAAATTGATCAAACAGCTATACTTTTAGATCCTCATAACGCTCTTAAAGAATTAATAATCTTAAAAGGTAATAAACTTTTGAATAAGAAATTACTCACTATTAAATGGAAAGTAGGCATACAAGATAATTTCTCCGAAGAAAAAACTCTAATAGAGATACTAAATCATTTAAAAAGTAATATAAAGTTAAGAATAGATGCGAATGGTTCTTGGAAAAGAGAAATAGCTAATAGATGGGTTGATATTTTGAAAGATATTGAAAATATAGATTGGCTAGAACAACCACTTCCTAAAGATGATTTAGAGGGTTTAAGAGAACTTAATCAAAAGATGCCAATTGCTTTAGATGAATCACTATTAAAATACCCACATTTAATTAATGAATGGGATGGTTGGCAAATTCGAAGACCTTCTCAAGAAAGGAATCCTATGCATCTTTTAAAAGAGTTAAAAGATAAGAAAGGTTTTAGATCCTTAAGCACTTCTTTCGAGACGGGAATAGGCAGAAGATGGCTTTTTCATTTATCTTCCCTACAGCTATTGGGACGAACTCCAAAAGTTCCTGGTTTAGCTTTGAAAAGAAATCCTAATTCTTTTCTTTTCCTAAATGATGCTCAAAAGATATGGGATCAACTATGAAAAATAAAATTCATATTATTGAAGTTGAGAATAATGAAAAAGAATCCATTAAAAAAATTCTTGAAAATATAAAGGATAAAAAAATAACTTATATAAAAAATAAATCTTATAAGACCGAAGAAAAATTAGAGATTATTGATATAAATGGCCCTGCAATTATCTTAAATAGTAGTGGCAGTAGTGGAAAGCCTAGAAAATGTATACATAGTTTAGAAAATCTCAATTTATCTGCTAAGGCATCTGGAATTTGGCTTGAAAAGCAAGGATTTAAATTACAAAACTGTTTAATTTTTAATACTTTACCTTTGAATCATATCAGTGGATTAATGCCCATATTTAGAAGCGAAACATGGAGTTGTGACTATATAAATATTTCTCCTACATTAATTAAAAAAACAAAGGAATTATTAGTCTTTACTAAGGGGGTAAAAAAAGAAAGACAACACCTCATAACATCATTAGTTCCAACACAATTAAAAAGACTTTTATCTGAAAAAGATGGGATTAATTGGTTAAAGATTTTTGATTTAATTTGGATTGGAGGGGCATCCATATCTAGTGAAACTTCTCGAAAGTGCAGAGTAGAAAAAATAAATTTAGCTCCCTGTTACGGATCAACTGAAACTGCAGCTATGGTTACAAGCTTAAAACCTAAGGAATTTTTAGAAGGGCTTGATAATTCAGGAGAAATACTATGTGATATAAATTTAAGAATTAGTAAAAAAGGTTTAATCAAAATCAAATCAGAAAGAATTGGAATTGAATTGCTTGAATCTTCTAAAACTAAAAATTTCAAAGATAAAAATGGTTGGTGGGAAAGTAGTGATTTGGGAGAGATCCAAGAATTGAATAATTCTTTTTATCTAAAATTTATTAGAAGAATAGATAATGCTTTTAATTCTGGAGGTGAAATAGTTTTTCCAGAATTAATTAAATTACGACTAAGTGAATTCATCTTAAAGGAAAAAATTCCAATAGAAAATTTTATGATTTCAAATATCCCTAATAAAGAATGGGGAAATAAAATTGAAATCATCATTGATTTCAAAAAACAAACTAGTAAAAAAAATATTGAATATTCATTAAAACTATTAAAAAACTTTTCTAAAAATTGGCCAAAACATGAGAGGCCTGAAACCTGGATTATTGGTAAAAATCAACCAAATTATATTAAAAAATCTAATTTCACATTTAAAAAAAAGTAGCTCATGATAATTAACACTCTTTTAAATTAGTATTTATATTGGAAGCCTCTATCCACCTCTCCAGTTGATCAGGTAATTTAACTTTCAATTTTGAATCAACATCTAAAGAACAATGGATAATTTTCCCTTCTGCGACATTAATTTCATCTTTTAAAAAAAATGTATTTACTTGAAATAAGTGATTATTAATTTTTTTTGGGAATATCTTAATTGAAAGTAAATCGCCAATCTTAATAGGTGATAGAAAATTTGCTTCGCAATTAACTATTGGACATATAATATGATTTTTATGGGAATTATCATCCGGAAAAATATCCTGATGAGGAATACCATATATATCTATGCTTTCTTCCCAACTTTCATGAGCCCATCTTAAAAGGTTGTGAAAATGTATCACTCCTGCAGAGTCACAATCACCAAACCTTACTTTCCTTTTTAAAATCAACCATTTTTTGGGTTTCATTAAAAGGTTTACCTGTCTACAGAACCCATAATGACGTCTATTGAGCCAAGGATTGCCATAATATCAGCTATCTTTGCTCCCTTTAGAATATGAGGCAATATTTGAAGATTATTTAAATCAGCAGCTCTAATTTTAAATCTCCATGGTGTAACTTCATTATTTCCTTGAATAAAAACTCCTATTTCACCTTTCCCAGATTCTAATCTTGTATATAATTCTCCATTAGGGATCTTAAAGGTTGGCGCAACTTTCTTAGCTACATATTGATAATCCATGCCAAATATTTCACTCTTTTTATCTTCTGTAGCCATACGTTTAGCTTCTAAATTTTCTGTTGGGCCTCCAGGAATCATTTCGCAAGCTTGACGAATAATTTTTAATGATTGTCTCATTTCTTGAACTCTTACTCGATATCTGGCATAACAATCACCTTCTTTTTCTGAAGCAATTTCCCATTCAAAATCGTCATAACATTCATAACTATCAACTTTTCTCAAATCCCAAGAGACTCCAGAGGCCCTAAGCATTGGTCCAGAAAGTGACCAATTAATTGCTTGATCTCTTTCGATAGTTCCAAGACCTTCAATTCGTTTTTTAAATATAGGATTATTTGTTATTAGTTTTTCATATTCATCAATCTTTGGAGAAAACCAATCACAAAAATCTATGCATTTTTCTAACCATCCGTAAGGCAAATCACAAGCCACACCTCCTATTCTAAAAAAATTATTATTTATCAATCTTTGTCCAGTAGCAGCTTCCCAAAGGTCATAAATCATTTCTCTTTCTCTAAAGATATAAAAGAATGGAGTTTGAGCTCCTACATCTGCTAGAAACGGACCTAGCCATAAAAGATGATTTGCAATTCTATTGAGCTCCAACATTAAAACTCTTATATAACTGGCTCTTTTAGGTACAACAATATTCGCCAATCTTTCTGGTGCATTTACTACAATAGCTTCATAAAACATTCCGGCTGCATAATCCATTCTGCTTACATAAGGTACATACATAACGTTTGTCCTATTTTCGGCAATCTTTTCCATCCCTCTATGCAAATATCCAATTACGGGCTCACAATCTATTACATTCTCACCATCAAGGGTTACAACTAACCTTAAAACTCCATGCATAGATGGATGATGAGGGCCAAAGTTGACCACCATCGGTTCTGTTCTAGTCTCTAGTTGAGCCATTAATAATTTAACCTCTATTTAAATCTTAGTAGAAAGTTATGCAAACTGACCTTTCTGATTCATCTTTATTCAATCATAAGTCAGTGATGACAGATGAAATTTTAGTTTCTGTAGATCAATATCCGTTAATATCAGACAATAAACTAACTGCGATAGATGCAACTTTAGGTGGTGGAGGCCACTCATATCAATTATTAAAAAAATATCCTGATTTAAAAATAATTGGACTAGATCATGATCCATTCGCAAGAAAGTCAGCATTTATCAAGCTTGAAGAATTTAAATCGAGGATTGAAATACTTCCCTCAAATTTTGCGAACTTTGAGCCAAAAGAAAAAGTTTCTTTTGTAATAGCAGACCTTGGAGTCAATAGTAATCAGATAGATAACCCACAAAGAGGATTTAGTTTTCAAAAAGATGGGCCTTTAGATATGCGAATGAATCCTTTGCTTGAGATGAATGCAGAGAACTTAATTGAGACTTTAAGTGAAAAAGATCTGGCTAATTTAATTTTTAAATTTGGTGATGAAAGATTATCACGAAAGATTTCTAGGAGAATCAAAAAAGATTTAAAAGAAAAAGGCAAATATTCGGGTACAAAAGATTTAGCCTATTCCATTGCTGGTTGTTTCCCACCCAAACAAAGATATCGAAAAATTCATCCAGCGACTAGAACATTTCAAGCACTAAGAATTGCTGTAAATAAAGAAATCGAAGCCCTAGAAAAATTCTTAGATATTTCTCCAAATTGGCTATTACCTGGGGGAATAATTTCAATTATTAGCTTTCATTCAATAGAAGATCGGCTGGTGAAAAATTCTTTTAAGGGTGATGAAAGATTAAAAAATCTCACAAAAAAACCAATTACACCAAATGAAAAAGAAATTGAAAATAATAAAAGATCTCGAAGCGCAAAATTAAGAATTGCCCAATTAAAATAGTTAATATTTCAGCGTAATAATTTAATAGAATCTGTAATTATCTCAATTGATTTTTCTATGTCTTCTATAGTAGTCATCAAACCAATACTTAATCTTAATGAAGCCTCTGCTTCTTTAAAAGATCTTCCTAAAGCGAGTAATACATGAGAAGGCTCACCATTACTGCACGCTGACCCACTAGAACAGATTATTTTAGATTTCAAACTTTTATGTAATTTGGAACCGTTAACATCAAGTACGGTCAGATTCAAATTATGAGGTAATCTTTCTTTCATTGACCCGTTAATTTCCACTCCAGAATTATTATCTAATAATCCCTTCAAAAGTTTGTCTCTATGAAAAAGAAATTTCTGAATATTCTTTTTTTGATTTAAAACTGCTATTTCTATTGCTTTAGTAAACCCTACTATCAAAGGTAATGGCAATGTTCCTGGTCTTAAACCAAATTCTTGTCCTCCTCCTAAAACTAAAGGCTGCAGCTCAATATCTTTATCAATCAAAAGTATTCCTACCCCTTTAGGACCATATATTTTATGGGAGCTTATTGTTAACATATTTGCTACTGAGTCAAGGCTATCAAACTCTAGAAAGCCTAGACATTGAGCAAAATCAGAATGCATAATTATATCCCTTGAACTACATATTTCTGAAATTTCTTTTAAAGGCTGAATAACTCCTATTTCGTTATTTGCCATCATGATACTTACCAAAAATGTATCATCTCTTATACAGCTAACAAATTTCTCTTCTGAAACTAAACCATCTTTTTCTGGACTAATTTCAGTAATATGAAATCCCTCTTTTCTTAATTGATCTAAGGGCTCTAAAACAGCTTTATGCTCAGTTTTTAGAGTAATAATATGACCATAATTTTCTGTTTCTTTATAATGTTTCCTTGCATAACCCAGCAAAGCCAAATTGTTAGATTCTGTTGCTCCACTAGTAAAAATTACTTTCTTTTTCTTTAGAAATAAATATTCCTGTATTTTTTCTCTTGAGACTTCTAATATGGCACTTGCATTAATGCCTGCTAAATTTGATTTACTCGAGGGATTAGAAAATATTTCACTCCAATAAGGTGTCATAGAATTCACAACATCCTCTAAGCAAGGGGTTGAGGATTGATAATCTAGTAGTATAGGAGTTGAAAGCATCATATTTAGTATATAAAATTATCATTAGGCTAAAGAAAATTTAATTCAAAATTAAAAAAATGAATGACACTAATCAGACAAATAATGAAGCAATAAGAAAATCAAAAATATTGTTGGTAGATGATGAGCCTGGTTTAAGAACAGCTGTAAAAACATTTCTCGAAGACGAAGGATTTGAAATTTTTATTGCGGTTGACGGAGAGGATGGATGGGAAAAAGCTCAAACAATTTTCCCAGATTTAATTATTAGCGATATTATGATGCCTAGATCAAATGGTTATGCTTTATTAGAAAAAATAAGAGGAGATGAAAAGCTAGGAGGTACTCCAGTTATTTTCCTTACAGCAAAGGGAATGACTTTAGACAGAACCCAAGGATATCTTGCAGGTATTGATGATTATATTTCTAAACCCTTTGATCCAGATGAATTATCTGCAAGAGTTAAAAATGTAATTAATAGGCAAGAGCGATTACTCAAAGAGGCGGCCCGATTTGCTGATATTGATGTTAGTAAAATGGCAAAACAGATCACTGAAATAAAATCTATGCTTACAGATCAGAATCCACTCAATCAAGAAAATTCTATAGATATTCCAAGTTTTACGCCAAGAGAAGCAAGCGTACTTCAACTTGTTGCAGAAGGCCTTATGAATAAAGAAATTGCCAGAAAACTTGAAACCTCTATTAGAAATGTTGAAAAGTATGTAAGCAGGCTTTTTATAAAAACAAGTACATCTAGCAGAACCGAATTAGTCCGTTATGCACTTGAAAATCACTTAGTAAAATAATTTATTTAACTTTCTTAAACTCAATTAATTTGGAAAAATAAAATGGAGCTTGATTTAATTTCTTTTGAACTACAATAAAACCTTTTTCATTAGCAGCATTAATAATCCCTTTTTCTCTTAATGTATAAGCTCTAGTAGTTTTACTTGGCCCGGGAAACAACTTTCCAATATTCTTTAACATTGCCAATATTGGTGTATAAGGGGCAAAACTAACTATTAGCTTCTCTTTACTCAAGTCACATAAATGTCTCACCATTTCTTCAGCAACTGGTTGCTGGTAATGAATAAATACATCTAAACAAATGACGACATCAAATAACCCTTTTAACTGTTCAAGATCACTAGTTAAAAATTTAACTTTTCTTTGACTTAAACCTAATTCATTGATACGTTTCTTTGTTTCTTTAATCATTTCAGAAGATATGTCACTAACCTGTAAATCTTTAATACCCAGTCTTAGTAAAGGAATAGCTAAACTTCCAACACCGCAACCAGCATCACAAAAAGTCTTACTTGTTAATTCAGGATAATTTTTTACGTATGAAACGACATCATCGACAGTCTTTTGATGACCTTTTCTAATATTTTTCTGTACTGTATTGATTTCTTCTGATTTACTATAGATTTTTCTCCATCGATCAAAACCAGTCCCATTGAAATACTCCCTAACTTCACTTTTTTCAAGATTTTTATTAGACGACATAACAATTCATACAAAATTAGTCTTTTTAATACTAGCTAACTAGCGCACAAGTAATTGCGCGTCATTATAAGAAAAGAATTGATTTGTTATTTTGTCAGACTTGAATTCCAGCAATATTTATAAAATTGCTGTAGTAATGGGAAGTGATTCAGATCTAAAAACTTTGAAACCTGCAATTGATATACTGAATGAATTTGGAATAGAAACTGATGTTTGTATACTTTCCGCACATAGAACCCCAATGGAGATGATGGAATATGCAAAAAAAGCAGAATCAGAAAATATAAAAGTAATTATTGCAGGGGCAGGTGGAGCTGCTCACCTGCCTGGCATGCTAGCTTCACTCACATATATCCCCATCATAGGCGTACCAGTAGAAAGTAAAACTTTAAAAGGAATTGACTCCCTATTATCAATTATTCAAATGCCTGCAGGGATTCCCGTAGCAACAGTGGCAATAAACGGTGCAAAAAATGCTGGTCTATTAGCAATTCAAATTCTTAGTTTATTTGATAAGGCTTTAAGAGTAAAAATTAAAAAATTTAGAGAGAATCTCCATGCACAAGTAAGAGCTAAAAATAGTAAATTGTCTGATATTGGGGCTGATAATTATCTGAAAACTGACTAAATGATTCTTTATAAATTAAACTCTTTCAAGTAAATTTTGTTCTTTAAGATAATTAATAACTTTTTCAACAGAATCATTTAAACCTAAGGAACCTGTATCAACAACTATTTCTGGATTTGCAGGTGCCTCATAGGGACTAGATATCCCGGTAAATTCTTTAATTTGTCCTAAACGTGCTTTTTTATATAAACCTTTAGTATCTCTACTCTCACATACTTCAATATCTGCAGCGCAATATACTTCAATAAAATCCTTTGATCCTATAATTTTTCTAACCTTATTTCTATCACTAATGAAAGGGGAGACAAATGCTGTAATAGTTATGATTCCGGCATTCATAAATAAATTAGCTACTTCTCCAATTCTTCTTATGTTTTCTTCCCTATCTTCATCAGAAAATCCAAGATCCTTGCATAAACCATGTCTAATATTATCTCCGTCTAATAAATAAGTTGAAAAACCATCCAAGTGCAAAACCTCATTAACTGCATTGGCTAAGGTACTTTTCCCAGACCCTGATAAACCTGTAAACCAAATTACCATTCCTTTATGTCCTCTCATTTTTTCTAACTTATTTCTATCAATAGTTAAATTGTGCCATTTTATATTTTTTCCTGAATTTTTTTGATTTAGTTCCGTCATCTTTTTATGTTTCTAAAAGTAGAAATCTATTTTAACTCTTGACTCATAAATTTTAAAATCCTTCTTTGCGAAGAAACTCAATTGATTTGTTTACCATATCTCCTTGCAATTGAATATCTTCCCCTACTACAGTTCCTCCAGTACCACAAAAAACTTTCATTTTTTTTAGTAATTCCTTAACTTCTATTTCATTTCTAATAGCTAAACCTTTTATTAAAGTAATGGTTTTACCTTTTTTACCCTTTTTTTGTTTTGAGATATTTATTTTTGAAATATTTTTAAAATTCTCTTCTTTAGGTTTCTCTTGATAAATATTTTCTTGGTTATCAAATTCAATCCAATTTTTTTTCCCCATTATTTTTTTTATAATCTATAGTTAGTCCATACTTATACTATAAAAAATTGGTAAGTACAATTTCTCGTCAGAATCAAAGTAATAATGATGATTTAAATCAACCTTCAAATGAAGGAAGATTTGGAAAATATGGAGGCCAATATGTCCCTGAGACACTAATGCCAGCTCTTTTTGAACTGGAAGAAGCAGCGTCTGATGCATGGAAAGATAAACAATTTGTTAATGAATTAAATCATTTGCTGAAAACTTATGTAGGAAGAGAGACCCCATTATATGAAGCTAAAAGACTTACTGAACATTACCAAACAAAAACATCTACCTGCAGGATATGGCTCAAAAGAGAAGACCTAAATCATACTGGTGCGCACAAAATCAATAATGCATTAGGTCAAGCTTTACTAGCGATAAGAATGGGTAAACAAAGAATAATTGCAGAAACAGGTGCTGGGCAACACGGAGTTGCTACTGCTACTGTATGTGCGAGATTTGGTTTGAAATGCATTATCTATATGGGGGCAGAAGATATAAAAAGACAATCATTAAACGTCTTTCGGATGAAACTTTTAGGTGCAGAAGTTAAAGTTGTCACTTCAGGTACTGCAACTCTTAAAGATGCAACTAGTGAAGCTATAAGGGATTGGGTATCCAATGTAGAAACAACACACTATATTTTGGGTTCAGTTGCCGGACCACACCCATTCCCAATGATTGTTAGAGATTTCCATGCAGTTATAGGAGAAGAAGCTAAAAAACAATGTCTAGAATCATTTGGATCATTACCTGACATTTTGCTTGCTTGTGTAGGTGGAGGGTCAAATGCAATGGGTCTTTTTCATCCATTCGTAAAAGAAAAATCAGTTCGACTGATTGGAGTTGAAGCGGCAGGAAGCGGAGTCAATACTGAAAAACATGCCGCGACTATTACTAAAGGATCCGTAGGAATTTTACATGGATCAATGAGTCTTCTTTTACAAGATAAGGATGGTCAAGTACAAGAAGCACATTCTATAAGTGCAGGTCTTGATTATCCTGGGGTAGGTCCTGAACATAGTTATTTAAAAGATATAGGTAGAGCAGAATATGGTTCTGTTACTGACACAGAAGCTTTAGACGCTTTGAAGCTAGTTAGTGAACTAGAGGGAATTATCCCTGCGCTCGAAACAGCTCATGCCTTTGCATGGTTAGAAAAATTATGTCCTACCTTAGATAAAGATACAGAAATAGTAATTAATTGTTCTGGTAGAGGGGATAAGGATGTTAATACTGTGGCTTCATCTTTGGATATTGTGTAACTAATATCTAGGAATTGTTTGATCAATATACTTACTCCATCCATCTATACCCTCTTCAAGATTCCAAATCTCATTTACGATATTGTTATCCAATAACCATTGTCCAAAATTAAAACTTCTGATACCGGCATGACATATAACAACAATTTTTTTTTCTTTTTCATCACTAATTTTTGTTTTTACGTACTCTGCCGAAACTTTACTTATTGGTAAATGTAAAAATTCCTTAGGGAAACAAGCAATTTCAAGTTCTGAATCCTCTCTAACATCAATAATAATAGGATTTTCATCTTCAGAATTAAACCATTCATTAAGTTCAAAAGCATTTAAAGTTTTCGGATAATTTCCCAATTGTTAGAAATAAGTACTTGATATTAACAATTTTATAAGTAAGGTTACAAGAACACGTTTATTGTTAAAAATAAAATAAAAATAAAAATAAAAATGAATATTAAATACTTTACTGTAATAACAATATTAACGCTATGCTGTATTTTTGGATTTGAAGAAGTTTCTTTTAGTTTAAATAAAGTAAGCCAAGATGATATTTCAGAATTAAAAATTTTGAAGTACTTACCGAAAGATAATAAAACATTTTTCATTTCAAATACTAAGAGCTCAGAAATAACTAACCATATAAGAAAAAACTTTGAAACAAATAATCAAGATGAGCTTCTTGTGATAAAAAATAGTTTATTAGCTTACTTAGGCATAGATTTAGGCATGAACAAACTAGAAGATATTTATAATAATGAGTTTACAATAACCACCTACGACAATAAAGATAAAGATATAGATGATGTTTTAATAATATTCAAAATTAAGGAGGGGAAAGATATAGATGATATTTTAAATCTTCCCAATAAAATTGATGAGCCTGATAAATTAATTAAAATTTTCAGAGAAAATAAATTAAATTATTTAAAATATATTTATCGAACTAATGATAATTATATTATTACTTCCTCCACTAAAGCTTTAATACTTGATGCATTGCAATCAATTAATTTTGATAAAGATATTGAAAAAAAATATATCTCTTTTAAAAAAGTATTGAATAATTTTAAAAATGAACATAATATCTTTTTAACTAATAATTTTAAAACAAATGAACTATTAAATAATTCAAATTATTCTCTAAAAAAAGAGGACTATTTAGTAACTTTATTTGAGTTTAATGATAAGCAAATTATATTAAAATCATATTTAGTTAATAATAACCAAAATTCAGATATGCTATCTTACAACAACATGGATATAGTTAATACATTAGATAAAAAAAACTATCAGATATCCATTTATAATAATTTATTAGATTCTAATAAATATCTTGATAATATCGAAATAAATAGTTTTGAGAAAGATATTATTGAAGAATTAAATATTAAATCAAAACAAAATATACTTTTTTTAAGTTCTGATAATAATTGGTTAGTAATATATGATAAAAAAAATTTTTCTATTGAGAACATAAAATTATTAGAAGATTTTAATAAGAATAGTTTAGAAAATAATAATAATATTTATACAATATATTCAAAAGATAGGCTTAAAAAAGAAGAAAATATTATCAAACAGTCTAACTATAAAAAGATTTTTTTAGTGCAGACTGATAATCTAAACTTTATGAGTAATTCGTTGGTAAATCAAACAGATATAGATTTAATTTCAAAAGAATTCTTTAGTTTAAGAGGGGATAGAATTGCTAAATATTTTCTAAATAAAAAAATAAATCTTAAAAATCCTTACTCTATTCAACCTGAAAATGTCTCTTATTTTGAAAACATTAATTACTTTTTTAAAAATGTAATTAATTTATCAATCATAGAATTTAAAGCAATAATAAAGCAATCTATTCCTGAAACAGCTCCTGTTTATTATGCAGAAACTAATTTAAAAATATTTAATAATTAAATTTGATTGATATCTTATGGTTAACTAAAAATTATTTGACTATCTTAGATCTATAAAGGATTCATATCGCATTACAGTTTTGGATACTAACAAACTAATTTTAAAACCAGGATTAGAAGGTGTCCCTGTAACTAATTCATCAATATGTGATATTGACGGTAAAAAAGGGAAATTATTATATAGAGGCTACTCAATTGAAGAATTAGCACAGAAAAGTAGTTTCTTAGAAACTGCTTTTCTGTTAATTTGGGGAGATTTACCTTCAGCAACAGAACTAAGGGATTTCGAACAAGAAGTACAGATGCATCGAAGATTAAGCTTCAGAGTAAGAGATATGATGAAATGTTTTCCTGCTACGGGTCATCCAATGGACGCTCTGCAATCTAGCGCCGCCTCTCTTGGTCTTTTCTACTCAAGAAGAGCGATAGACGATCCCAAATATATCTATAACGCAGTGATAAGACTCATTGCAAAAATTCCAACGATGATTGCCGCATTTCAACTTATAAGAAAAGGACAAGATCCTATTCAACCTAGGGATGATTTATCTTACTCATCAAATTTTCTTTACATGCTAACTGAGAAAGAACAAGATCCCATAGCTGCAAAAGTTTTTGATAGGTGTTTAATTCTTCATGCAGAACATAGCTTAAACGCAAGTACTTTTAGCGCTAGAGTTACTGCTAGCACCCTTACCGACCCATACGCGGTAATTGCCTCTGCAGTAGGAACATTAGCGGGTCCTCTTCATGGAGGAGCAAATGAAGATGTGATTGCCATGCTAGAAGTTATTAAAACTCCAGAAAAAGCTGCTTCTTTTCTAGAGGATGCGATTCAAAATAAAAGTAAAATAATGGGCTTCGGTCATAGAGAGTACAAAGTTAAAGATCCCCGAGCAATTATTCTTCAGAAATTAGCAGAGGAGCTTTTCATCAGATTTGGCAAAGATGAAATGTACGAAGTTGCTAAAAAATTAGAGTTAGAGGCAATCCCAAGACTAGGCTGTAAAGGTATTTTCCCAAATGTTGATTTCTATTCTGGCCTTGTTTACAGAAAGCTTGGGATCCCACGCGATTTGTTTACTCCTATTTTTGCAATATCAAGAGTAGCAGGTTGGTTAGCTCACTGGAGGGAACAATTAGGAGCCAACAGAATTTTTAGACCATCTCAAATTTATACCGGTTCGTCTCCAAGAGATTGGATAACTTTAGAAAATAGAAAATAATATTTTCAGCTTTTCATAAAAAACACACATTTAGTGAATGAAGAGTTAATCTATAAAGTAAATAACAACAAAGTTTTGAACTCCGGATTAGACCTTGAATATAGTTTTAATGAAATCTTAAAGGGATTTGGCCTCTCAAGTGAACTTGCTCATATAGTTTGGCTTCCTTTACCAATGTTATTAGTTTTGGTATCAGCAGTAGTTGGTGTATTGGTTACCGTTTGGTTAGAAAGAAAAATATCAGCAGCTGCTCAACAAAGAATAGGTCCGGAATATGCAGGCGCTTTAGGAGTTCTTCAACCAATTGCAGACGGTCTTAAATTACTTGTTAAAGAAGATATTATTCCTGCAAAAGCAGATTCGGTCCTCTTCACTGCAGGACCAATATTGGTATTAGTACCTGTTATTCTCTCCTGGTTAATTGTTCCTTTTGGCCAAAACTTACTTATTAGTAACGTTGGTATTGGAATCTTTCTTTGGATAGCTCTTAGTAGTATTCAACCTATTGGTCTTCTTATGAGTGGATACGCCTCAAATAATAAATATTCACTATTAGGAGGATTAAGAGCTGCTGCTCAATCTATAAGCTATGAAATACCCCTAGCTTTGTCTGTACTAGCTATTGTTTTGATGACAAATTCTCTTAGCACTGTTGATATTGTTAATCAACAAAGTGGCGCTGGAATATTAAGTTGGAATATATGGAGGCAACCTATTGGATTTGTAATTTTTTGGATATGTGCTCTTGCTGAATGCGAAAGATTACCATTTGACTTACCAGAAGCTGAGGAAGAATTAGTAGCAGGTTATCAAACTGAATATGCTGGAATGAAATTTGCTTTATTTTATTTAGGCAGCTATATAAATTTAATCTTATCCGCATTATTGGTATCCATACTTTATTTAGGTGGATGGGGCTTTCCTATTCCTGTTGAGATAATTGCTAAAGTTCTAAATCTTCCAATTAATGCTCCAGTGATCCAAGTTTTCACAGCCTCTATAGGAATCATAATGACTGTTCTCAAAGCATATCTATTAGTTTTTATTGCTATATTATTGCGTTGGACAACTCCAAGGGTGAGAATAGATCAACTTCTAGATTTAGGATGGAAATTCCTTTTACCCATTTCTCTTGCTAATCTTCTTGTTACTGCAGGACTAAAATTAGCTTTCCCTCAATTTTTTGGTGGATAATGTTTAAGTACATATACTTAAACATTAAATTAATCCATTAGAATAAATTAACTTGGTAAATTCTTCAAATGAAAGATTTTCTTCAAAAAGTAAACAGCTATATTAAAGAAGCCTTTAACGCTGGCAAATATTTATATGATGGACTTTCTGTAACTTTTGATCATCTCCGAAGAAGACCTGTTACTGTTCAATACCCTTATGAGAAATTAATTCCTTCTGAAAGATATAGAGGAAGAATTCATTATGAATTTGATAAATGCATAGCCTGTGAAGTATGCGTACGCGTTTGTCCAATAAATCTTCCAGTAGTTGACTGGGTAATGAATAAAGAAACTAAAAAAAAGGAACTTAGAAATTATTCTATAGACTTTGGAGTATGTATTTTTTGCGGGAATTGTGTTGAATATTGTCCAACAAATTGCTTATCTATGACTGAAGAATATGAATTAGCTACATTCGATAGACATAATTTAAATTTTGACAATATAGCATTAGGTAGACTCCCTACAAATGTTACTACTGATCCATCTGTAAAACCTCTTAGAGAATTAGCATATTTGCCTAAAGGAGTTATGGATCCTCATGAAGTTTCTAACTCTGATGTTCGAGTTGGTAAACTACCAGAAGAAGTTTATGATTGGATGAAACCAGAATTAAATGATACTAATGATACCGCTGTCAAACCAAACAAATAATTTAAATTAATACATGTCAATAGCATTTACAACACAAATAATTTGTTTTTCAGTGTTATCTCTAGTTGTAATAGTTGGAGCATTAGGAGTCATCCTTCTAGAAAATATTGTTTACTCTGCATTCTTGCTTGGCGGAGTCTTTATGAGTGTTGCAGGCTTATATCTGCTATTAAACGCAAGTTTTGTTGCGGCAGCACAAGTTTTAGTTTACGTTGGAGCAGTTAATGTTCTAATAATTTTTGCAATTATGTTAGTTAATAAAAAAGAAGATTTAAAACCTATCGATAATATTAAATCAAGAAGAATTATATCAACCTCAATTTGTTTAACTCTTCTAAGTCTATTAATTAGAGTTGACTTATCAAATGTTTGGGGTTTATCAGATCCCAATACTTCTATAGGCGAGGAATCTACAATTAGAATTGGAGAACACTTATTTAGTGATTATTTACTCCCGTTTGAAGTAGCATCTGTATTACTTTTAATGGCCATGATTGGAGCTATAGTTTTAGCTAGAAGAGATGTTATGAATGAAGATATTTCAACAGGATTACCTGTAGACCAAGAGCTGATTGAGAAATCAAGCGAACCATTATTAATAAAAAAAAATTAATATGAATTTTGAATCCATACCACTACAAGCTTTTTTAATAGTTTCCTCAATGTTATTTTGTATTGGCATTTGGGGATTATTAAATAGCAGAAATGCTGTGAGAGTCCTGATGAGTATAGAATTAATGTTAAATGCAGTGAATATAAATTTGATGGCCTTCTCTTCTTATATAGATAATAATCTAATTCAAGGACAAGTTTTTACTATTTTTGTTATTACAGTAGCAGCAGCTGAAGCAGCTGTAGGTTTAGCTATATTATTATCTCTTTATAGAAATAGAGTCACTGTAGATATGGAAAGTTTTAATTTATTAAAATGGTAAAAGCATCAAGTGAAACTTTCATTTGTGTTTATCATTTATCGCTCTAATAGCTCTACTGCTAAAGATTCATCCATATTTTGCGAAAGAACTCTCAAAGATAGAAATATCAAATCAAAAAGGATAGAAAGTGATTTTGATAACAATCAACTAGAAAGCTATTTTTCCAATCTTTCAAAATTACCAGATTTAGTAATTGTTCTTGGAGGAGATGGCACTGTTCTTAAATCTGCTAATGCATTAGTTAATTATGATATTCCTTTACTAAGTTTTAATATTGGCGGTAATTTAGGATTTTTGACTCAAGAAAAAGATTTTTTATTTGATCAATCATTTATAAAAATTTTAGAAAAAGAAGAATTCATTATTGATTTTAGGAACAGATTACATTGTGATGTTTATAATAGTGAAAATAATGTAGAGAGAAAAATACTTAAAAGCTATGATGCATTAAATGATTTTTATTTTAAATCTGTTGAAGAAGATATTTCTCCTACCAATCAAATACAAATCGAAATAGATAATGAAAAAGTAAACGAATATAAAGGTGATGGCTTAATTATTTCTTCCTCAACTGGTTCCACTGCATACTCTATGGCAGCAGGAGGTCCGATCGTACACCCCTCAATAAATGCATTTTTAATAAATCCAATATGTCCTATGAGCTTATCAAGCCGCCCAATTATTGTTCCTGATACAAGTAAAGTAATCATTAGAGTTGTTCAAAAAAATAAAAGAGAAATAAAACTTTGGAAAGATGGATCAAAGTGTATGACGATAAAAGAAAATGATTATTGTGAAATTAATAAGGTAACAAAGCCCTGCAAAATGATTAAATTTAATAAGAGCATTTCATACTACACTACATTAATTAAAAAGCTTGAATGGAGAGGAGATTTATCATTAAAAAATAATCAAAGCAATTAAATGGCATTAGAAATAGAAAGACGATTTCTTATAAAAAATGATCAATGGAAAAATTTTGTTACTAATAAAATTTTGATAGAGCAGGGCTATCTTTCATATAATTTAGAAGATTGGATCATAAGAATAAGATTTAACGGGAAGAACTTTAAAATTGCACTTAAAAAACATATAGAAAATTTTACTAATTATGAATTTGAATACACAATTCCGAATAGTGAAGGTGAAAAAATCATGGCAACACTTAAAAATATAATTAAAAAAGAAAGATTTTTTTTAGAAGTTGATCAACAAAATTGGATTATAGATTGTTTCAAAGATAAAAACTTCCCATTAGAAATTGCCGAAATTGAGCTTAATGAAGAAAAAGAAGTAGTTATTCTACCACCTTTTTTATCGAGAGAAATTACAGGTCTTAAAATTTTTACCAATCTTAGTCTGACAAAACATCCCTTCTCAAAATGGGAAAACAAAGATTTAAAAAATTTCTAAATAAACTATCCAAAAAGCTCACTATTCCTTTATATTTTATATATCAGCAATAAATTTTAAACTTTAGATATGTATGGACTTTACGACAAAGATGGGGTGTTGAGATTTGTTAACTCTGATAGAGAAGCGTGTCTTGATTACGCAAAATTATTTGAGCTGAATTCAACACATTTTTGTTTAATAAATTTAAAAGAAAGTATTGATATAGGAATTGATATTAATCTTGATCTGAATCAGGCAACGAACAACAATTAAACCCATCTCTGCAGATCTTTCCATGATCCATTGCCCAATTTAATAGTGCTACTCTGTTTTTTGAGCCTGTTTTTGTAAACATATTACTTACATGATTATCAACAGTTCTTTTACTAATAGTAAGCTTTACTGCAATTTCTTGATTTGTAAGCCCATCAGCTACTAAATCTATGATTTCCATCTCCCTAGATGAGAGACCCATCATATCAATGTTGTTTACTCCTTCTTCAACCATTTGCATTTAAACAGTTCCTTTTTTATATTAATTGAGTTTAGCAATCTCGGTAAACTTCTTAACCAAGTAGGAGAAAAAAGCAATTGAAATCAAAACTTCAGCAAACTTTAGAAAAAAATTCAAAAGTAATTACAGCAGAATTAATGCCGCCAAGAGGAGGGGACCCCGTAAGATCTCTTAAGATAGCACAACTTCTGAAAGATAAGGTACATGCAGTTAACATTACAGATGGTAGTAGAGCAATAATGAGAATGTGTAGTTTAGCAATGTCCAAACTATTACTGGAAAATGGGATAGAACCTATAATGCAAATTTCTTGCAGAGATCGTAATAAAATTGCTTTACAATCAGATATTCTTGGTGCAAATGCCTTGGGTATTAAAAATATTTTGTGCATTACTGGCGATTCTGTAAAAGCTGGAGATCAACAAGAAACAAAAGCTGTTCATGAATTTGAAGCAGTTCGATTATTAAAACAAATTCAAGCTTTCAATCAAGGAATTGATCCTACTTTTGAGCAACTTCCTGACAAAAAAACTAATATTTTTTCCGGTGCTGCAGTAGATCCCAGTTGTCGTAATAAAAAAAGTTTAAAAAGTAGAACCAGAAAAAAAAAGGAGGCTGGAGCAAATTTTTTACAAACTCAAATAGTTATGGATAGAAATTGTTTAATAGATTTTTGCAATGAAATCAGTAATCCACTTGAGATACCAGTTATTGCCGGAGTATTTCTTTTGAAATCATATAAAAATGCGCTTTTTATAAATAAATTTGTACCTGGCGCAAATATTCCTGACAATATTTTAAATCGTCTCAAAGAAGCAAAAAATCCCCAGAAAGAAGGAATATTAATTGCTTCTGAACAAGCAAAAGATTTTATTAATATTGCTGAGGGTATTCATATAATGGCAGTAAAGGCAGAAAATCTTATCCCAGAAATACTTGAAAAAGCTGGTCTTAATCTGGAATATTAATTAAATCAGTACCTAATAATTCTGCCATCGCTTTTTGTTGAGGAGATGGCTCTGTTAAATCTAATCTTCTTGAGTCTGTTATTAACCAGTCCAAGGAAGCATCTTTCAAATCAAAATGATCTCCATTTTTTCCAACACAATATCTACCAAATACTAATTTATCGACTAGTTGAACTCCTTTTCCAATTTTTGAATAATCAAAAATTATCGAGTTATCTATTGTTGCCCCCTCACAAATACAACAACTTGGTCCAATCATTGAAGGGCCAATAATAGTGGCTCCATCTTCTATTCTTGTCATCCCTCCAATATAAACTGGCCCTTTTATATCAACTTGATCCCAATTTGCAGCAACATTAAGACCTGTAAAGACTCCAGGTTTAATTTCTTTACCCGGAATTTCTACTTGCCTCACTTTACCTAGTAATACATTTCTAATAGCACTCCAGTAATCAGGAACTTTACCAATATCTACCCACTCAAAATCCATAGGTAAAGCAAAAAATGGCAAATCCATTTCAACAAGTTTAGGAAATAAATCAGCTCCAATATCAAATTTTTTTCCTGAAGGTATATAGTCAAAAATTTCTGGCTCAAAAAGATAAATCCCAGTATTTATTGAATCGCTCAAAGCATTATCTACTGTTGGTTTTTCTTGAAACGTTTTGACTCTACCATTTTCATCAGAAACTACAACTCCATAACTAGAGACCTGTTCTCGAGTTACCTGCTTTGTTATTAAACTTGCTATTGCTCCTTTTTGCTTATGCTTTTTTACGGCTTCAGTTAAATCTAAATCAACTAAAGCATCACCACACAACACAACAAAGGTTTCGTCAAAAAAGTTTTGAAAATCTTGAATTTTTTTTAATCCTCCTGCTGAACCCAAAGCATCACCAATCATTTCTCCATCTTCAATTCTTCCTTCAAAGCTATAAGCTATTTCCACACCAAATCTTTGACCATCTCTAAAGTAGTTTTCAATTTCCTCAGCAAGATGGGAAACATTAACCATTATTTCTCTAAAACCATGTTCTTTTAAAAGTTCCAATAGAAATTCCATTACAGGTTTTTGTAAAATCGGAATCATGGGTTTTGGAATAATATGCGTAATTGGCTGAATGCGCGTTCCCTTACCTGCCGCAAGTATCATTGCCTTCATCAGCTTTAAAACCTCTTTTTACAGATTATACGTTATTGCTCTCATATCTTTAAGCAGCAGTCGAAGAAGTATCTGCTACCTCAAGATTCTCTATAGGTAATTGAGCTAATTCTCCATCAGGAATAATTCTTTTTATTTCTATTGGACCATAAAGAGAATTTTTTTGTTTTATTTCGATTTTATTTTCCGATGATAAGAATAATAAAGCCCAAAATACACCAAGCCTGTCTTTATCTAAATCACTTTTCACCACATTCTGCCACTTATCTACTAAATATTCAAAATCAGTCCATTGCAATGCCTTTTCCCATCCATCAAGAAACTTACCAAGTGCTTTAGTTGTTTCAGGAAGTTTTTCACGATGTGCTAATGATTGAACTTTAGAAATTAAAATTCTATCAGAATATTTATTATTTCTTTTCCTTTTCATAAGCAAAAGATCTTGCGTTTCAATTATTTCGGCAATCGCCTCAAGTTGACTAACAAGTTCTCCTAACGTTGATGTACGTTTAATAACGGGTTGAGCTACAGATCTTCTTCTGAGATATTTTTCAGGATTTTTCGGGATATCAAATCCTTGATTAATCCATTCTTGGTTATCCATCTCAATTTCTTCGTCAAAAACTAATGTTTCTTCTTGAAAAACATCAGATTCTAAAACTTGAGCTTTCAAATTTACTAATACGGAGGCAGCAAAAAATGCTTCGCTTGTTTCGGATAAGTCCTTTTGATACGAAATTTGATCATTTGATGAATATTTCAAATTCTGATTGAATTGTTCTAAAAAGCTGTCGATAACACTTATAACATCAATATCCCAAGGATCAAGATCACCCCTCCCAGCTGCATCTTGAAGAAATTTTATCAGTAATCTAGGTCCTAACTGTGACCTATCGATAGATTTAGAATTAGTTACTTTAATTAATTAAATCTTTTTTAAAGATATCTTTATATCATTTTTTATGCAAAATTATAATAGAAAAATTTAAAAAAATTATATAGTTGGTGCTTTAAAAATTTGATTTTTTTTATTCCCAGCAAAAATACTTGTCTTTGCAATATTTTTTACTGCATTTAAATCTCTATCTACCAAATTATTAATTGTCGCCAAATAACTTTCTGTAACTAACCTTGGATATAGACCTATACCAATTATTGGTAAGAGTAAACATGCAATGATGTAGACCTCTCTTGGCTCTGCATCAATTAAATTTCTACCTTCAGTTAACTTTGGATTTTCTTTCCCAAAGAAAATCTCACGTAACATAGACAGCAAATAAATTGGTGTAAGGATAACTCCTATTGCAGCTAGAGAAGCCATTACTACTCTAAAAGGTAGAGTATAAACTTCATCAGTAACAAATCCAGTGAATACCATTAATTCAGAAACAAATCCACTCATACCTGGCAAAGCAAGAGAAGCAAGAGAGCAGGCTGTCCACAATGCAAACATAATACGCATTTTTTGTCCCACTCCACCCATTTCATCAAGTTTTAAAGTCTTTGTCCTGTCATAAGTGGCACCGACAAGAAAGAACAAACTTGCTCCAATTAATCCATGACTAACCATTTGTAACATTGCTCCGCTTGTACCTAAACTACTAAAACTTCCTATTCCAATTAGAACAAAGCCCATATGACTAATTGAACTATATGCAATTTTTCTTTTAAGATTCCTTTGCGCGAAAGAAGTTAACGCGGCATAAATTATATTAACTACACCAAGAACTATTAATAAAGGCGCGAATTGAGCATGTGCTAAAGGTAATAATTGAGCATTAAATCTTAAAAGTGCATACCCTCCCATCTTTAACAATATTCCAGCCAAAAGCATATGAACAGGCGCTGTAGCCTCCCCATGGGCATCGGGAAGCCAAGTATGCAAAGGGACAATGGGGAGTTTCACCCCAAAAGCAATTAATAGTCCCACATAACAAAGAATTTGGAAGTTTTGGCCAAAATCTTGATTAGCTAAATGAGAAAATTCAAAATTTGGAACTTCAGTTCCATAAAAACCCATTGCCAATGCAGCTAAGAGGATAAATATGGAGCTACCAGCTGTATATATAATAAATTTTGTTGCTGCATATTGTCGATTTTTCCCTCCCCAGATAGCTAAAAGTAAATATACTGGCAATAATTCCAATTCCCAACTTAAAAAGAATAGAAGCATATCTTGTACTGCAAAAACAGCTATTTGGCCACCATCCATTATAAGTATTAAAAAGAAAAATAATTTTGGTTTAAACTTTACTGGCCATGCAGCTAAGACAGCTAATGCCGTTATGAAACTAGTTAGCAATATAAGAGGCATTGACATTCCATCAGCGCCTACTGACCAAGTAAGTCCTAGATTTGGAAGCCAATTTATACTTTCTTTAAGTTGAACATTATCATTATTGATATCAAAACCGTTTATATAGGATCCTACAGTTACTAAAAAAGTAATTAAAGCGATACTTAAAGCAAACCATCTAACCTCTTTACCTTCTCCTTTATCAGGGAAAAAAGGTATCAAAAATGCACTTCCAATTGGGAAAAGAATAGATACTGATAACCAAGGGAAATCAGATAAGCCTGTACCTAATGTTCCTAATGTATGAAATGCAAAATGTGCAAAAAAATAACTGCTCAATTGATTAAGAAATTGATCTTAAACAGATTCTAGAAATAATAAGGATTTTTTCATCCCTATAGCAGTGAAGACACACATTTGTAATTAAGTTACTTGTGGTGATTGGAAACCAAATATAGCTACTAATAAAATAACTCCTCCAAAAACTATAAGAGCATAGAATTGGGCTTTACCAGTTTCAAAATACTTTAGGCCCTCTCCACTTCCCAATGTTACAAGTCCAGTAAGATTTACTACTCCATCAACTACTTTGGAATCAACCTCTAAAACTTCTTTCGCAAGTTTTCTACTTCCTTTAACGAATAGTTTTTCATTAATATCATCCAAATACCATTTATTTGATAAAAACTTATTAACAGATGGGAATCTTTCTGAAAATAATATTGATAAGTTAATTTTCTTAGCAAAATAAGCTTGATAAGCAATAGTTATACCTATTGAAGCAATGAAAACAGATGCAATAGCTAAAGGTAAAAATTCTTTTAATTCAAAAGACTCTATAGCAATCAACGCTTCTTCGGGATCTAATAAATCTGAAAACTTACTATCCCAAGGAAGTCCCATAAACCCAATAATTACTGAGGGAACTGCTAGAAAAACCAGTGGGAAAGTCATAGACCAAGGAGACTCATGGAGTGAGCCATGTTCTTCATGATCTTCTTCTTCTAAAGTAATTTCTGAAGCTAATAAAAGCTCTTTTTGTAAATCCTTATTTTCCCCTCTAAAATCTCCTTCGAAAGTTAAAAAATAAAGTCTAAACATATAAAAGGCGGTCATTCCAGCTGTTAAAAATCCTACAAACCAAAAAGCTGGAAATGAAATAAAAGCGCTTCCCAATATTTCATCTTTACTCCAAAACCCAGCCAATGGAGGAATACCACTTATTGCTACACAACCTATTAAAAAAGTTGATGAAGTAAAGGGCATTTTCTTTCTTAATCCTCCCATTAACCTCATATCTTGGGCAAGTACAGGTTGATGTCCAACTACTTCTTCCATCGCATGAATTACTGATCCAGAGCCCAAAAATAACATTGCTTTGAAGCAAGCATGTGTTACTAAATGAAAAATTCCAGCTACTGGAGCACCACAACCCATCGCAAGCATCATATATCCGAGCTGAGAAACAGTACTATACGCCAAACCTTTTTTGAGATCCATCTGGGTTAAGGCAATAGATGCTCCTAAGAAACATGTGATAGTCCCCACTAAAGCAATAATGAATTGAATTGTAGGGAATAATGAGTAAAGAGGTTGAAGTCTTGCTACTAAGAATATTCCTGCAGCGACCATAGTTGCTGCATGAATAAGAGCTGAAATAGGGGTGGGTCCTTCCATAGCGTCTGGAAGCCATACATGAAGAGGAAACTGGGCAGATTTTGCCATAGGGCCTAAGAAGACTAAGAAACAAAGTAAAAGCGCAGCCCAAACTGGCAATGAATTCTCTGAAACGGATCGTGATACTCCTAAAGCAATTTCATTAAAGTCAAAGCTTTTCGTAGCCCAAAATAGACCTAAAATTCCAAGTAATAATCCAAAATCTCCCACTCTATTTACCACAAATGCTTTTTGAGCAGCATTAGCTGCACCATCTCTGTCATACCAGAAACCAACTAATAAATAAGAACACATTCCTACTAATTCCCAAAAGACGTATATCTCCAATAAATTTGGGCTTATAATTAATCCCATCATCGAACTGCTAAAGAGAGCTAAATATGTAAAAAATCTTACATAACCTTTATCATGAGCCATATAACCATGAGAGTAAATCATGACTAATAAAGTAATTGTGGTTACCAATGTCAGCATTACGCTTCCTAATGGGTCAAGCACAAATCCCATTGGTATTGTGAAATCTCCTGCACTTGCCCAAACAAATAATTTTTCTATTGATTGGTAACCATTTATTTGTTCAATTAGAGTCTTATAACTAATAACAGCAGAAACACCAACGAATGATATCAGACTGATAGAAACAATTTCCCTGGAGTTATTTATTTTTTTATTCAGACATATCAATCCCAAGCCAGATAAAACTGCTCCAATTAGTGGGAAAACAGGAATTAACCAGGCAATTTCTGAAGCTTGAGGCATTTTTAATAATATTTATAATCTAATATTAAACTGCTAATTGAAAATTTTAGATATAAAAGATGAATTAAATGTTGTAACAGCAATATTTATAAATTTATGAGACCACCAGATTACTGCTATCGCTATTAATATACCAATTTGCGACAATTTAAGAAATTCTTTTAATTTTATTTTCTGTCGGCCATCAAATACTGCGACGAATGGGATAATGGAAGTACTATCTTTATAGGTATAGAATTCTTCACCAAATTTAATTTCTAATCTCTTATCACCGTGCCAAATTGCAAATAGATGATGGGAAATTAGACCTAAGGAAGTAATAAATGTAAATGATGTCCCAATCCATAATGTATGAGCTAAACACCAAATAATTTGACCAAAAGCTTGCGGGTGTCTTGTTATTCTCATTATTCCTGTTCCATATATCCTAACTTTGGGTTTTAACACTGAAGGAATTTCCAGTAGATTATAAGTTGCAGGATACAAAAACAAGAAACTGATAGCAGTTAAAACCCAAACTAACAAAAGTACATAATTATTAGATTGAAAATTCCATAATCTAATTCCATCGTATCTGTGCGCTAAAAAATAACTAATTAATATTACTGCAGATGGCAAACTTAAAGAAACAAAGCATAATCTCCATAATCTTGGTCCCATCAAAGTTTCTGCTCTGCTTCTCAAAGCTGCCCCTCCACTATGAATAACTGCGAAGATGAATATTAATCCCAAAATTAATAAAGAAGTTTTGTGAGTCTCCATATAATTAAAAAATTCAAGTTATTTATTATTAACAATAATACGCCTAGGTATTAGAATTACCATTAAATAGTAGGGATAAATAAATGCCCGAATTACCTTTTACTCTTGACCAATTAAGAATACTAAAAGCTATAGCAGCTCAAGGAAGTTTCAAGAAAGCTGCAGATTTACTTTATGTGACTCAACCAGCTGTTAGCTTACAAATTCAGAATTTAGAAAAACAACTTGAAATTACAATTTTTGATAGAGGTGGTAGAAAAGCACTTCTAACTGAAGGGGGTAAGTTATTACTTGAATATTGTGAAAGGATCCTGAATCAATGTGATGAAGCCTGTAAAGCTATTGAAGACTTAAATAGTTTGAAAGGTGGAACACTCGTAATTGGAGCTAGTCAAACTACTGGTACCTACTTAATGCCAAGGATGATAGGGATTTTTCGTCAAAAATATCCTGATGTATCTGTCCAACTGCAGGTGCATAGTACAAGAAGAACGGGTTGGAGCGTTGCGAATGGTCAAATTGATTTAGCTATTATTGGAGGCCAATTGCCAATCGATCTAGAGAACTTGCTAGAAGTAATTCCATATTCAAATGATGAATTAGCTCTTGTATTACCAACAAAGCATCCACTTGCCAGTAAGAAAGAACTTATGAAAGAAGATTTATACAAACTTAATTTCGTTACGTTAGATTCTCAATCCACAACTAGAAAAGTTGTTGATAAACTTTTAAAAGATTCTGGTCTAGATATTCAAAGATTAAAAATTGAAATGGAGTTAAATTCTCTTGAAGCAATTAAAAATGCAGTTCAGTCTGGTCTCGGAGCTTCTTTTTTACCTGTGGTTTCAATTGAAAGGGAACTAGCAGGTGGAACAATTCACAAACCCTTCGTAACTGATTTAGAGGTCAAAAGAGAGCTCAAATTAATTACAAATCCATCAAGATATTCATCAAGAGCATCAGAAGCTTTTAAAAAGAATGTTCTGCCTCAATTTGCAAGCTCTGAAAGCCCATTAAGGCAAATTAACTTAAATTAAAATTGAATTGCTTCCTTGTTAATTCCTACTCCTCCGTCTTCAGCTTGTCCATCACCCTTGATGATAAATTTGTTCTCATTTACATCAGTTTGATAAACACACTTAACAATAGGCTTGTCTCTTATTGAGCCAATATAGGCAAAAGTATTCATTCTTTGCTTACATTCTCTAACATCTTCATTGCTTATCGCTCCTTGTTTTTGTAAAACTGTCCAATTCTCCCTTCGAATAACACAACCAGGTTGGAGTGCGGGTTGTGTTACAAAACTAGTTGAAGGATTTAATGTTGTATACATCTCTACATCAATTACAAAAGCGCTTGCGCCCCATTGTCTACAAAATTCAGGGTCTGGAACAGCCATGTCTAATTGCTGTTGACTAGCTATATTTCCCTGACCTCCATCAGTTGTACTAGTAATAGCACTTCCTATTCCCACCCCTAAAATTAAAACTCCAGCAAGTACAGCAATTGTTCCAGTATTAAAATTATTTTTTTGTTCAGAACTGGAAGGCGGTATTCTTTTACTCCGTTGAGTATAATTAGCGCCATCCATTGAATTTGAAGAGTAAGAATTTCTACTTGAGCCTCTTCTAGAACCTCTATTTGGATATTTATTCACAGTATTTCATTTGTCTTAGGTAAACCCATTGAATAGTTCATTACTCTACATTCTGGGTTGTAACTTAATAATCCAATTTGTAGCAAATATTTTATTAAAACCTCAATTTCTGATCCTATTTTACGTAGTTCATAATCATCTAAACTTTTTTCAGCTCTTTCTTCGACAAGTTCAGAAAATTTATTATTTACTTTTTTTAAGGATTCTTCACTCCAAATAAATTCATTATCAGGATCTAAATCAAGGGTTAATTTATTAGGATGAAATTGTAATTCGTTATTAACTACTTCAGCAGTAAATATCCTCACATGCCTAGTAGTTGACTTTAAAAGCATTTTTTCCATAATTTAAGAAATAATCAACAAAAAAAACTATAATGTTCTAACTTTAGGATAGCTTCTTTGTAAGTGTTAACTTATTTTTCGATTTAATAATGCGTGTTGTAATTGCAGGTGCTGGTTTAGCAGGTTTATCGTGCGCCAAATACCTAGTTGATAATGGTCACATTCCTATCGTTTTAGAGGCCAGAGATGTTCTTGGAGGTAAAATTGCTGCTTGGAAAGATGAAGATGGAGATTGGTATGAAACTGGTTTACATATATTTTTCGGCGCTTATCCAAATATGCTCCAACTTTTCAAAGAGTTAGATATAGAAGACAGACTTCAGTGGAAAAGTCATTCAATGATTTTTAATCAACCATCTGAGCCTGGTACATATAGCAGATTTGATTTCCCAGACATACCAGCCCCTGCAAATGGAGTAACAGCAATTCTTAGTAATAATGACATGCTTTCATGGAATGAAAAAATACTTTTTGGCTTAGGATTAGTACCTGCAATGCTGAGAGGACAAAAATATCTTGATAAATGTGACTCTAAATCATGGACAGAATGGCTAAAAGAACATAATATTCCCGAAAGAGTTAATGATGAAGTGTTCATTGCTATGAGCAAAGCCCTTAACTTTATTGGACCTGATGAAATTTCATCAACAGTTTTATTAACAGCACTTAATAGATTTCTGCAAGAAAAAAACGGTTCAAAAATGGCATTCCTCGATGGAGCTCCTCCTGAGAGACTTTGTCAACCAATGGTTGATTATATTACCGCCAGAGGGGGCGAAGTTCACATTAATAGTCCTCTAAGAAAAATAGATATTAATGAGGATAGCACCGTCAAAAGTTTTACAGTTGCTTCCTTAGATACAAATGAAAAGAAAGTACTTACAGCAGATGCCTATGTAAGCGCAATGCCTGTAGATCTTTTTAAACTAATAATTCCACAGCAGTGGAAAGGTATTAATGCTTTCTCAAAACTAGATGGCTTAAATGGAGTCCCTGTAATAAATATACATTTATGGTTTGATAAAAAATTAACTGATATTGATCACTTATTATTCAGTAGATCCCCTCTCCTAAGTGTTTATGCTGATATGAGCATTACTTGTAAAGAATACGAAGATCCAAATAGATCAATGCTTGAATTAGTTTTTGCACCCGCAAAAGAATGGATTAATAGAAGCGATCAAGATATAGTCGATGCAACAATAGAAGAACTCAAAAAGCTATTTCCAACTCACTTTATTGGAGATGAAAAAACTCAGTTAAGAAAATACAAAGTTGTAAAAACACCAAGATCTGTATACAAAGCAGTTCCAGGATGCCAAGATTTGAGGCCTAGTCAAAGATCACCAATTAAAAACTTTTTTTTAGCTGGTGACTATACTATGCAAAAATATCTTGCCTCCATGGAAGGCGCCGTTTTAAGTGGTAAATTATGCGCAGAAACTATTAACAAAGAATATTCAAAACCTCACAATAATATTTCTCAGGAAATATCTAAAACAAACTAAACCTCCAGTCAAAAACCCTTTTTGAAAAATTCAACACCTCAACTTAATAAAGCATATGAAATATGCCAAAAAGAGACTCAACGGTGGGCTAAAACTTTTTATTTAGGAACTCTTTTATTACCTTACGAAAAAAGAAAAGCAATTTGGGCCATTTACGTTTGGTGTAGGAGAACAGACGAAATAATGGATAGCCAAGAAGCTTTAACAAAGTCCAAAGATGAACTTTCTGATAAGTTAAATGAATGGGAAGAAAACACAAAAAATGTTTTTCAAGGAATAATAAAATCAGATTTAGATGCTGTACTCTTCGATACCATAGAAAATTTTCCACAGAAGATAGAGCCATACTTAGATATGATAGAAGGTCAGAAAATGGACCTTAGCAAATTTAGATATAAAAATTTTTCTGAATTAAAGCTTTACTGTTATCGCGTTGCGGGAACAGTTGGCTTAATGACTCAGAATGTAATGGGAATTGATAGTGCATATACATCAGCTCCATGGAGCAGCATGCCTGACCCTTCTGAAGCAGCAATAGCTTTAGGAATAGCTAATCAACTAACTAATATCTTAAGAGATGTAGGAGAAGATAGACAAAGAGGCAGAATCTATTTACCACTGGATGAAATCAAGAAGTTTAATTATTCGGAAGAAGAATTATTGCAAGGAGTAATAAATAATCAGTGGAAAATGCTGATGAATTTTCAATTAACCAGAGCTCGCAATTGGTTCAAAAAGTCTGAGGATGGTATTAAGTGGTTATCTTCAGATGCAAGATGGCCTGTTTGGACATCTTTACGACTTTACAGAGGAATATTAGATTCTATTGAAAGATTAGATTATGATGTATTTAACAATAGAGCTTTTGTGAAAAATTCAGTAAAAGCATTTGAAATCCCAATATCTTTTTTAATCTCAAGGATAAAATAACTAACTATGCAGGAGTTTTCTGATTAGCTAACAAATCTTTTAGTTTTGATAATTCCCCAGCCCATCTAGGATCAGGAGCCTCAAGATTAGGCGCATCACTATGAACAATCTTCTTAAAATCTTTCCTCTTTTTATTGTTATTAGAACCTAAATTTTTTCTCTTATTTGAAGATGAATCTTTTTTCTCTGATAATTCAAC
>QCSX01000002.1 GCA_003209065.1 Prochlorococcus sp. AG-670-N10 | reverse complement strand
AAAGAGAGAGTTTTGAGTCTTTACAAAAAAGGACTAGAAATTGGAAAATCTACGAAACAACCCATATTTATTTCAGAATCTGTACCAGGAGGAACTACAACTGCTCAGGCAGTAATGGAAGCTTTTGGCTTAAATGTAAATAATTTAATAGGGAGCAGTTTGATTAATGCTCCTAGGAACTTAAAAACAAAAGTAATTAAAGCTGGTCTTTTAAAAGCAAATTTAAAAAATAATTTTGACTCTTTAGATGTTATTTCTTCAGTCGGAGATCCATTTCAAGCCTTCTCTATGGGATTATTGATTGGAGCAAGATTAGCTAAGCAATCAGTTGTATTATCTGGAGGTAGCCAAATGTTAGCTGTAATTTTACTTGCGTTGGAATTTATTGATTCTAAACAAAAACAGGAATTTGTTGATTTCGTTTTTATAGCTACTACTGGATGGTTGGTTAAAGATAATTCATTGGGTGATTTATTAGATTTAATAAATGAGAAACACAATGTAAATTTATTAGGATTTGCAAGCTCTCTGAATTTTAAATCATCTACATTTAAAGAATTGACTGATTATGAAATAGGTTATGTAAAAGAAGGGGTTGGTGCTGGTGGGATGTCAATTCTTGCTTTTCTTAAGGGTTTTAGTAATGAAGAAATAGTTTCAAGGTGTCAAATTAATATTGAAAGAATGAAGGATTTAGGTCAAATTTCCTTAAATAAGGATTGTTAAATGCCTAAAAATTACCCTACAAGAAGGCAATTCCTTAATTACGGAAAACTATCTCTCCTTTTCTTTTTAAATTCATGTAGTAATTCTTTAAAAAAATTTAAAATTGGTTTTCAAAGTGCGATTTATCCAAAATCTTTAAAAGATACATTACCTTCGATTTGGCAAAAAGAAAATATTAATTTTAGTAAGCTTAAATTAGAAAAAAATAAAATAAAATTATCTAATTCAGACTTTATTTTGGTTAATGATGGATGGCTAAATAATATTGATTTTACAAGTTTTCAAAACATAAATAATTTATTTTCAAATGATATATTAGATAATAGATCGCGAGATTTTTTAAAAAGTTTTAAAGAATATCAACGTGATAAATTATTTCCGGTAGGTGTTGTTCCATATGCAGTAATTATAAAAAATAATAAAGATCTAATTTATGATGCTAGTAATTCTTGGGATTTTCTTCTTGATGAGAAGTTGAAAGGAAAAATTATATTCCCTCAAAGCCCGAGAATATTAATTTCAATTTCAAAAAAAATTAGTGTAAAAAATTCACTTAGCAAACTGAAAGAACAAGCAATGTTATTTGAGGATAAAAATTCAATAAATTGGTTAATTAATTCTCCTGCATCTGTTGCGATTATCCCCTTTTCACTATGCGAAAAATATCTTAGGGTTGATTCAAGACTTTCGATCGTTTTCCCAAATAAAGGTGTTCCTTTAATGTGGAATTTTCTTCTAACTAAATCAAAAAATAATAATATTGTATTAACTGATTGGATTAAGTCCTTAGATAAAAGGTCTACTATCGATAAGTTAGCTAATCAAGGTTGGTATTTACCTTTTAAAAATAAATACTCTCAGGAAAAATACAATATCAAAATTGAAAAAAATAATTATGGTCCATCTAAAAATTGTTGGGAAAATAGTTGGTCTTTTTCACCTCTAAATAAAGAAGAGCAATTAAGTCTAGAAAAGTTGTGGAATCAATCATTAACCCCATAATCTTTTTTTAGGCTTTTCACTTAATAAGTTGTGAGTTTCTTTTAATAAAGCTGGTATATTTAATTTGCTAGGACATTTTGGAATACATTCATTGCAATCTAAGCAAAAAGAGGCATCTTTTTCTTCCCACCAGTGGCCTGCCCTCCCTATTAAATTATATCTTTCTTTAGCAAATTCTAATTGACCATACCCAATAGATATATTTCTCAAACGAAGTATTTCAGGAATAGGAATTTCACTTGGACATGGTAGGCAACATCTACATTGCTCACATTTTGAAGACTTTAACTCTTCATTTGCAAAATGTTCGATATTTTCTAATGCACTAATTTCAGAAGATGTAAGTTTTTGACTTGAGTTTATAAGCTTTTTTGCAATATTAAAATCTTCAAATTTTGTAGCGCCTAAAGATAGAGTTGTAATTCCTTTCGATAGTAAAAATCTATAAGCTAGCTCCAGAGGATGGTATGGTGCTGATGCTCTTAATAAAGATTCGTTTGGAGCATATAATCTTCCACCCTTATCAGCAGGGGATATTGCTAATACACCCATTTTCTTTTTTAAAGCTAGTTGGGCAAGGCTTATTTTTGATTGATCTAAAAAATGTAAATGAAGATTGCAAAAACTAAAAACTTCACAGTTAATTGCATTTTCAATAAGTTTATAACTGCCATGTGAACTGAACCCAACTTGATCAACAAAGCCTTTTTTAATTACCCATTTTAAAAACTTCCCCCCCTCTCCATTTAGAACCCAATCTAAATGCTCTTCTAAATTTATTCCATGGAACGCAAGATTATTTATTTTATTTAGCTTTAAATTTTTGAGTGAATTTTCGAAATTCTCTTTTAGATAATTAAAATCTCCTTTAGGTAATACTTTAGTAGTAATTATCCATTCTTTCCTAACTATATTTTCGGAAGCTTCTAATTCCTTTAATGACTCTCCGATTAGTTTTTCAGCGTTACCGTAAGCAGCAGCAGTTTCTAAATGATTAATGCCCGCATCATGAGCACTTTTAATAAGGTAATTCATTTTATCAAGACTCTCTGTAGCTCTCATTGTGCCTAAAGTAAACAAACTTACATCGCACGCTTTTCCAAATGATCTTTTCTTAGAATCAATTATCATCTTTATATGATTAATACCTGCTTAATAACTTTTTAATTTATTTATAGTAGAAAATGTTTTAAAGTAAATCAAAGTTAATAATAGTTTTTCAAATAATCTTTATTTAAAGTTATGTTTACAGGAATAGTTCAGGCAATAGGAAAACTTAAAAAGGGAAACCCTCTCTTAATTATTGAAATTCTAGATCAGCCTTTTGATATGCAAATAGGTGATAGTATTGCAGTTGATGGAATTTGTTTAACAGTAAAAGAGATTTCAAATAATCAATTTAAAGTAGATGTAAGTGAAGAAACTTTAAAAAAGACTACTTTAGGAGAAAAATCTTGTATTAATCAATTAGTTAATTTAGAACCGGCTCTCCGTATCGCGGATCGTCTTGGGGGCCATATAGTTAGTGGACATATTGATGGTTTGGGGAAAGTTGAAAATATAGAAAAACTTGAAAAATCTTGGCTTTTATCAATTAAATGGCAAAATAAAAAATTTTCCAAATACATTGTAGATAAGGGGAGCATATGCGTTAACGGCATTAGCCTTACCATTGCAAAATCTGAGAATGAAGGGGAAATCTTTACTATCGCAATTATTCCACATACGTGGGAAAACACTAATCTCAGAAATTTAGAAATTGGCGATAGTGTAAACCTTGAAGGAGATGCCTTAATTAAATATGTTGAAAAACTACTTAAATTTAATAAGAATATAGATTCAGAAAACTTTTCGCAAGAAATCTCCTCAAATTGGCTTAAAGAGAATGGCTGGAATAAATAATATTCTTAATTTATTAGAGTAAGAGAGATGATTTTAGAATCTTTTTTAAGATCAATTTTATATTCTTGACCTGGCTCTAATCCTAATTTCTTTGTATAGGCACGACCTATCAATAAGTTGCCATTGCCATGAACTTTTGTTTTAAATTCTGCTTGCCTTCCTCTTGAAGATCTGTTGCCAGGCCTACCCCCTCCACTATTACTTAACTTATAACCCTTCGCTTCAATAAGTGCTCTATAAAAATTTTTTCTTAAGACTCTTCCACTTGGACCTACATAGCCGCAGCCTCTTGCTATTTCATCCTCAGATTTCTTGCTGAGTAACTTAGATTTTTCAAGAAGTTCTTTTCCTACAAGCATTATATGAACTTTTTCTTATTATATATTCTTACCAATAATGAGAATTGTGGCAATACAAGTTAATAAAAAATAGATTTTTTAAGATTAAGTCCTTTATTACAAGAGGTACAAAATTAAAAATAAAATAACCCAAATCCCATCTACGAAATGCCAATATAATTCAACAGCTTCTAATGGGAACATATTTTGATTAGTTATTCTTCCTTCCTTTGGTCTTGTTTGCCAAGAAATAATTAATATCATTAACGTCCCTAATGTCACATGTAAACCATGAAAGCCTGTTAAGGCATAAAAAGTACTTGCAAATAAATTATCCGTTAGTCCGAACGGTAAATTGAAATATTCAAATAGTTGACATATTAAAAAGGTAATCCCAAGTAGAGCAGTGACTAATAACCATTTCTGAGTTTCAGAATTTTTATCTTTAAGAAGAGCTTTTCCTGCCTTATGGAAAGTCGCGCTACTTACAAGTAATAAAATTGTATTTAATGTAGGGATAGGAAGTTCTAATTCATAAATAGCCCCATCTGGTAAAGGATTAACTGCTTTATATGTGAGGTAGGCAGCAAAGAAACCAGCAAAAGTCATCCCATCTGCTATTAAAAAAGTTATTAATCCAAACATCCGAAAGTCTTGATGATGTTCACTTCCCTCACTTTCATTTTTTTTAATTTCTTTTGAACTATCGAGAGTTGTCATGGTTTTTTTGTTAATTTTCTTGAGATATTGGTTTTCCATAACCATAAGGTTCTTCAACTAAAGGTGCTTCCCCTTCCCAATTCTCAACAGGTGGAGGAGATGATGTTAACCATTCAGGAGTTAAAGCATTCCACGGATTATCCCCAGAATCCTTCCCATTTCTAATACTTAAGAATATATTTACTAAAAATGGGATAGTACTTATAGCCATTAAGAGAGCTCCAACGCTACTAATTTGATTAACAAATTGAAATTGAGGATCATATTCCGCAACTCTTCTAGGCATGCCATTAAGACCAAGCCAATGTTGAGGAGCAAAGCACAAGTTAAAGCCAATAAAAGTTATGGCAAAGTGTAGTATTCCCAGTTTTTCGCTCATTAACTTACCTGTGACCTTTGGGAACCAATGATATATTGATGAGAAGATAATAAAAACAGTTCCTCCGTAAACTATGTAGTGGAAGTGAGCAACAACGAAATATGTATCATGTACGTGAATATCAAAAGGTACCTGAGCAAGAGCAACTCCCGTAATACCACCAAATACAAAATTTATAATAAATCCACATGAGAATAACATTGCACTATTGATTGATATTTTCCCACCCCACAAGGTCGCAACCCAATTAAAAAATTTTATTCCAGTGGGAACTGCTATAAATGCTGTAGCAATAGTAAAGAATAATCTCATCCAAGGAGGGGTTCCACTTGTAAACATATGATGAGCCCAAACAACTAGACCTAGCACAACTATTCCCATTATTGAAAAAACCATTGTGGTATATCCAAAAAGTGGCTTTCTTGAATGCACTGGAAGAATTTCACTAACTAAGCCGAAAGCGGGAAGAACCATTATGTAAACAGCTGGATGAGAATAAAACCAAAACAAATGTTGGTAAACAACTACGTTTCCACCTAAAACAGGGTTAAAGAAACCGGTATGAGCCACAATATCAAAGCTAAGCAATATTAATGTTCCAGCTAAAACTGGAGTGGACAAAACTACTAGTAGACTTGTACCCAGCATCGCCCAACAATACATAGGTAATTGCATTAGCTTTAATCCTGGTCTCCTTAATTTGATAATTGTTGCAATGAAATTTATTCCTCCAAAGATAGAACTACCTCCGAGCAACAGAACACTCATTATCCAAATGATTTGTCCTGATTGAGGGGTGGTTATACTCAAAGGTGGGTAAGCTGTCCATCCTGCCTGTGCTGCGCCTTCAACAAAATAACTTGCTACTAACATCAAACCGGAAGGAGGTATGAGCCAAAAAGCTACAGCATTCAATCTTGGGAAAGCCATATCTCTAGCTCCAACATAAAAAGGAATTAAATAATTCCCAAAGGCACCATTTACCACAGGTACAATCCACAAGAAAATCATTATTGTTCCATGCAATGTTAAAACTTGGTTATATACATCTCTGGGCATAAAGTCTGACATTGGGCTTGCTAGTTCAATTCTTATAGCACTCGCTAAAGATCCTCCAATTAAGTAAAAAAGAAACCCACATACAAGATATTGAATACCAATTACTTTATGATCGAGACTAAAACTAAAGTATCTAATCCATCCTTTAGGTTGAAGACTCTTGGTATTGGAATCATCTGAATCAATTGATATCGTCATAAACTGACCTCAGTTTTTGTGTTTTTGTTAAACCAATCTTTGTAGTCAGATTCTTCTTCAACTATTATTGAAGCTCTCATCCCTCCGTGATAAGGGCCACATAATTCCGCACATATTATTGGATATTTCCCAACTTTAGTAGGAGTGAAATTTAATATCGTAGGTTGGCCTGGAATAATATCTTGTTTTATTCTGAATTCTGGCACCCAAAAAGCATGAATAACATCTTTTGATTCCATCTTCATAGAAACTTTATGATCAACTGGAACATGAAGCTCCCCTGAAATGAATTCCCCTTTCGGATAACTAAATAAAAAGGCAAATTGCATAGCTGAAACTTCAACAGATAAATTATTGCTAGCAACCTCATTATTTGATGCCTGGCTGATTCCAGCCCATATCTTTTCTGTGTTGGAGTTCATCATTTCATGGCTATGGTTTAGTTCTTTCATCCCACCCATTCGGTCGTAAATGTTATAGCTATATAAACCTATTATTAAAACTATGACAGATGGGATAATTGTCCATATAATCTCGAGTCCTAAATTGCCTTCTAAAGCTATCCCATCTCCATATTGATCTTTCCTTTTCCTGAATTTAAATAAACTATATATAACGGCTATGGTCATTCCTATGAAAATTATTAATCCAATGATAAAAAGAATTTTAAATAGCTCATCGTATATTGGCGCATTTATACTTGCTTCAACAGGAAGTAAGTTAACATTAAATCCGATCCAAAAAGATATACCAAATACAGCGGAAACTATAAGTATTAAATAAAAGTTTTTATTTAACAATTGAGGTAAGAGTTATTATATATATTTTCAACATATTCAATTTTTTAAATTTTGCATTGTTTGTTAATGGAAAATTATTGAAATTCACAACTTCTTAATATTTAAAAAATAAAAGAAGTATTATCGATAACTTTTTATAGGTTTATGTTAGGGAAAAAAGATTAAAAAAACAAATAAATTTTAAAAATAAAACATTTACTTTTAATTAATGTTTGATATTTGAATCTAAATTAATATGCAAAAAGAAGAGCTTTGAATAATTTGTTCAAAAACGAAATATATCAATCAAAATACAAGTCAGTTTTTCTGAAATTGGGAAACCATTGCGTTTTTGCCTTGATAGCTTTAATAGTTATTGGAGGAGCTACTAGGGTTATGGAGGCTGGCCTTGCTTGCCCTGATTGGCCTTTATGTTATGGAACTTTTCTACCTCTTAAACATATGAATTTAAGAGTCTTTCTAGAATGGTTACATCGTTTGGATGCTTTCCTAGTAGGGCTGTTAATTCTTTCTAAATTCATACTTTCAATAATTTGGAGAAAAGATCTTCCAAATTGGTTGCCAAAGACATATTCATTACTAGTTTTCTTAGTGATTTTTCAAGGCTCTCTTGGAGCATTAACAGTAATTAATTTACTTAATTCCTACTCAGTTACTGCTCATCTTTTGACAGCTTTCTTACTCCTAATAACAACAATAACTATCAATCAGAATCTAGAAAATAATGAGATTAATAAATCATTAATTTGGTGGAAGATATTATTATTTTTCCCCCTAATACTCACTTTATTTCAATCTTTTATTGGAGTAAGGCTTTCATCAACTTGGTCTGCACATCTCTGCTTATCTTTTAATAAACAATGTTTAATTTTAGATATTCATAAATTATTTGCTATCCCAATTTCTGTTTCGATTTTATTTATTTTGGCTATCTCAATATATAAACAAAATTTGTTCCAGAATAATTGGAGATACCTTTGCTCACTTTTTTTGCTTTTGATTTCCCAGGTTGTTTTAGGAGTATTAAGCCTTAGAACAAATTTAAGTGAACCGCTTTTTGTCATTGGCCATCAACTTAATGCTTCTTTATTAATTGCAACCCTAACATCCTTGATTTTTAGAAACCCTTATCTAAATAAAAAAATCAATCAACCATTTAATTCAGTAATAGTAGGTTTAAACTCATGAAAAGTAATTTAGAAAACTATAATCTCCAGACTTCAATTCGTGAACAAGTTGTACCTTCAAGAAAAAAAGTAATACTACCTCCTTGGCTTGAAGTTGCCAAACCTAGATTGATCCCATTATTACTGGCTACAACTTTAGGAGGAATGGCATTAACGGAAGAATGGCCTTTATCCTCTCCTAAGCTTATATGTACTTTAGGAGGCGGGGCCTTGGCAGCCGCGGCGGCAGGAGCACTTAATTGCTTGTGGGAAATGGACTTGGACAAAAGGATGAAAAGGACAAGTAATAGAGCTTTACCCTCAGGTAAGTTATCATTTAATACTGTTTTTTTAGGTGCAGTATCTTGTACATTTGCAGCTGCAATGCTTTTGATAAGTGGCGTAAATTATTTAGCTGCAGGTTTAACATTGTTGGGTTTATGTAGTTATGTGATTTTATATACGATAATTCTTAAACCAAGAACAACTCAAAATATTGTTTTTGGTGGTGTCGCAGGAGCTATACCTCCTTTAGTAGGAGCTTCGGCAGCCACGGGTCATATAGGACTTAGTGGCTGGTGGTTATTTGGTTTGGTAATGCTTTGGACCCCAGCTCATTTTTGGGCGCTTGCAATTTTATTAAAAGATGATTACGCGTCTGTAGGTATACCTATGCTCCCTTCCGTTAAGGGTTCAGCGTTTACCGTTAAAGCTATTTCTCGCTACGGATGGGCAACTGTTTTTATGAGTATTCTTGGTGTTTTTGCTTTGCCTGAGGGAGGACTTCTTTATTTGATAATGCTTTTACCTTTTAATGGAAGACTTTTACAATTAATAAATAGATTGAAAAGTTCACCTGAAGATTTAGAAAAAGCTAAAGGATTATTCAGATGGTCAATACTCTATATGTTTGGTATTTGTCTGTTGCTGTTGATTTCAAGAACTCAACTTTCGGTGGATTTTGAGCATCAGTCTATGCAAATGTTCTTATGATTAAGGGCATACTTTAATTATTAGATTGATGTAAACTATTAAAGGATAAATTTTAGTTTGATGAATTATATACAAATTAAGGACCTTTCAAAATCATATTCTGATATTCAGGCATTAAAAGATTTATCAATGGAAATTAATGCCGGCACATTATTTGGAATCTTAGGTCCAAATGGTGCAGGTAAGTCTACTCTCATAAAAATACTAGCTACTTTAGTTGAACCAGATAATGGAGAAGTTTTTGTAAATAATATCAATTTAATTAAAAATCCAAGAAAAATCAGAGAATTAATAGGTTATGTGGCTCAAGATATTGCTCTCGATAAAATCCTTACAGGGCGAGAGTTATTAGATTTTCAGTCGGATTTATATCATATAAAAAAAAAGGAAAAATACGAAAGAATAAAATTATTAATAAATCAATTAGAGATGAATGATTGGATTGATAGAAAATGCGGAACATATTCAGGAGGAATGAAAAGAAGGATAGATTTAGCAGCAGGCCTTTTACATTTGCCCAGAGTTTTAATATTAGATGAACCAACAGTAGGTTTGGATATTGAAAGTAGAAATATAATTTGGCAACTTTTGAAAGATTTGAAGAATGACGGCATGACTATTATTCTAAGTAGTCATTATCTTGATGAAATAGATAAATTAGCCGATTGTTTGGTAATAATTGATGATGGGAAAGTTATAGCTCAAGGAACACCTTCTCAACTTAAAAATAAATTAGGAGGAGATAGGATAACTTTAAAAGTAAGAGAATTTAGTACTCTTGAAGAGTCAAAAAAAATAAGTGAAATTTTATCTTCAATTGATGGAATTAGTCAGATTATCATAAATAAGGCGCAAGGTTATTCAATAAATTTTGTAGTTGATAAGGAAAAGGATTTGCTTACAAAACTAAAAGTAGAATTAGCTTTTTCAAAGTTTGAAATTTTTTCTCTTGCTCAAAGTCAACCTAGCTTGGATGATGTATACCTTCAGGCGACTGGTAAAACATTATTAGATGCTGAAATTTCCATGACAGGTAAAAGAGATCTAAAAAAAGAATCGAAGCAATCAATGAGATAAAAATAATAAATTTTTTGATAACTAATTATAATAATGATTAAAAGTTCTTAAATAATGGAATTAAAACAATATAATTTATTTTTTTTATATCAGGAAACTGTTGCTTTAACCAAAAGATTATTTATCCAATTAAAAAGAAGACCTTCAACTCTTTTAGCGGGTATATTGCAACCTATAATTTGGCTCTTTTTATTTGGGGCTCTTTTCTCAAAAGCTCCTGAAGGTTTTCTACCAGGAGTTGATTCTTATGGAAATTTCTTGGGAGCAGGACTAATTGTTTTTACTGCTTTTAGTGGAGCGTTGAATTCAGGCTTGCCTTTAATGTTTGATAGAGAGTTTGGCTTTTTAAATAGGTTACTTGTCGCACCTCTTGCGAGTAGATTGTCTATTGTTTTATCCTCATTCTTTTACATAACTATTCTGAGTTTTGTTCAAAGTATTGTAATAATGATTGTTTCATTTTTTTTGGGTTATGGATGGCCTGACTTCTATGGGTTAGGAATTGTTTTTACAACATTAATACTACTAGTACTCTTTGTGACATCTATAAGCCTCTGTTTGGCTTTTGTTTTACCAGGTCATATTGAATTAATTGCTCTTATATTTGTAATAAATTTGCCTCTTCTTTTTGCAAGTACTGCATTAGCACCTATTTCTTTTATGCCAAATTGGTTAGGGTGGCTAGCCTCCTTAAATCCATTAACATTTGCGATTGAACCTATCAGGATTGCTTATACTCAAACTATGAATTTAGATGTGGTGGCTTTACAAGCACCATATGGTGATTTAACTTGTAAGGGTTGTATCTCGATTTTATTTTCTTTAACAGTTTTTTCCTTAATAATTATAAGACCACTGTTAAATAGAAAATTAAATTAATAAATTTATGTTTTTAAAAAATCATCTAAAAGATACTTATCAAAAAGCATCTTTAGATAAAAATCATTTGATGATAGAAAATATAATTAACAGATGGGCACATAGGTTCGGACCTGAATCTTTAAATGAACTATCTATTAAAAATCAAGATCAATTTAAATTAATAGAAGAGGATCAGGCAGAGGGAAATCGTAATCAAAATAATTTGAAATTATTAGAAAATGTTCAATACAAAGAAAAAATAGACTTAAAATCTAAAGAAACTAAAAGATCAAATAATAATGAAATTATTGATAAAGATATTTATAGGTCATATAAAAATAAAAGTGAATATAAAGAAAAAGAAGAATTGCCTTTACCTAATATAAATAACTTAAGAAAATGGATTAATAACGAGAAAAAAGCTAGCTAGGTTTTACATCATTCCAGGCATACCCATGCCACCCATTCCTGGCATGCCCATACCACCCATTCCTGGCATGCCCATACCACCCATTCCTGGCATGCCCATACCACCCATTCCTGGCATACCCATACCACCCATTCCGCCCATTGGATCTGCACCTGGCCCTGCAGTTGCAGCCTCTGGCTCTGGGATATCAGCAACAGCAACTTCCGTTGTAATTATCATTGCTGCGATTGATACTGAATCTTGAAGAGCTAATCGAATAACTTTAGTAGGATCTAATATCCCTGACTCGTTTAAGTTCTCATATTCTCCATTATTAGCATTAAAACCCTTATTAAGTCTTTTTATATCAGCGATAACCACATCTCCATTAAAACCAGCATTTTTTGCAATTTGTTTAGTAGGTTCTAAAAGTGCATTTGTAATAATATCAATACCTGTATTCAAATCATCTGATATTTCTTTAGGTGAATTAGACAGTTCATCTGATATTTCAATTAATGTTTGTCCGCCCCCTGAAACTACTCCTTCCTCTATAGCAGCTTTTGTAGCATTGAGTGAATCTTCTATTCTTAATTTTTTATACTTCATCTCTGTTTCCGTCGCAGCCCCAACTTTAATAAGAGCTACTCCTCCAGCAAGTTTTGCTATCCTCTCGTTAATCTTATCTTTATCGTATTCTGATTCAGTTATTTCTACTTCCCTTTTTAATTTCTCAACTCTTGCTTGGACAAGGTCTTTGGTATCGTCGAAAGCTACTATTGTTGTTTTATCCTTTGAGATTGTTATTTTTTTTGCTTTCCCAAGATCATTTATAGTAACTTCTTCTAATTTCATTGATTTGTCTTCGCTAATTAATTTAGCTCCTGTAAGAATTGCGATATCTTCTAAAGCAGCCTTTCTCCTTTCTCCAAATGATGGAGCTCGAACAGCTGAAACATTTAATACCCCACTATTTTTATTTAATACAAGAGTTGTTAGAGCCTCCCCTTCAATATCCTCAGCCAGAATTAAAAATGGAGAAGCAGATTTTTGAACTTCTTCGAGAATAGGTACTAAATTGGTTAGTGTTGATATCTTTTGATCCGTGATTAAGATCTTGGGATTTTCAAGTTCACAAATTTGTCTTTCTTGATCTGTTACAAAATAAGGTGAACTATAACCTCTATCAAAAGACATTCCTTCAGTAATGTCTAGCTCTGTTTCTAAGGATTGTGATTCTTCTACAGTTATCACTCCATCAGAAGATACAATATCCATCGCTTTTGAAATTATTGAACCTATTTCTTCATCTCCTCCAGCACTTACTGCCGCAACTTTTTTAATATCGGAGCCATTTATTTTGATACTCTTTAATTGTAATTGAGCTAATACAAAATTTAATCCTTTTTCCATCCCTTTTTTTAGCTCAATAGGACTAGCTCCTGCAGCTATATTTTTTAAACCTTCTTGTACCATTATTTGTGTCAAGATTGTTGCTGTTGTTGTTCCATCACCAGCACTCTCTTTAGTTTTTGATGCTACTTGTTCTATTAATTTTGCACCTAAATTGGAGATAGGATTCTCAAGGTTAATTTCTTTCGCAACTGTAGAACCATCTCTTACTATGTCTGGTGAACCAAATTTTCTCTCTATTACAACATTCTTTGCCTTTGGACCAATAGTAACCTTAACAGCATTGGCTACAGTATTTACTCCTTTTTCAAGCGCTTCTCTAGAGTCACTCGAAAAGCTCAATTGTTTTGGCATGTTTATTGAATTCTTTATTTTCCTATTCTAATCTCCCATGGAATTATATTTTAGGGATACTTAATTAAGTGGGGAAAGCCGAATTTCTCTTGAATAGCTATCCAAATTAAATAAATTATGAGTATCTTTAAGATATGGATAAAACTGGTAATCTTATTTTTACTTTAACTGCAACACTTGCAGTTACGATGACTCTTATATACTTTCCTCTAAGATTTTTCTTAACTTTAACTGCTAGAAGTCGAAGATTGAAACTTTTACAAAAGATTAGAAGATTAAGGGATGAGTTAGTTCAACCATACGAAAGTTCATAATTAAATGCTCATTCCCCCATCAATACTTATAGTTTGTCCTGTTATATAATTCCCAGCATTACTTGATACTAAGAATGAAACTAAATTTGCTATTTGTGCACAACTACCAAGTTTGCCTAATGGAATAGCTTTTATAATCTCTTCATTATTTAGCTTCTCGGTCATTTCTGTTTCTATAAAACCTGGGGCTATAGCATTAACATTTATTCCTCTTGAGGCAAATTCTTTTGCACAGGTTTTGGTAAAACCAATAACACCTGCTTTGGCAGCAGAATAATTTGCTTGTCCAGGGTTTCCTATTATTCCAACAATAGATGAGATGTTTATTATCTTACCTCTTCTTTTCTTAATCATAAATTTTGAAGCATATTTAGTACAAAGAAAAACCCCTTTTAGATTTGTATTTAGAACATCATCCCATTGTGCTGATTTCATTCGCATCAAGAGCCCATCTCGAGTTATGCCAGCGTTATTTACAAGGATGTCTATAGCACCATTTATTTTTATGATTTCTTCAAAAGCTTTACTTACAGATTCCTCTTTTGAGACATCAAATTTTAATTTATGAACTTTACCTCCAGACTCTTTAATTAAATTTACAACTTCTTCCGCTTTTTCATCAGAAGAAGAATAATTTATAATGACTTCTGCACCCAGATTACTTAGTTCTAAGGCAATTTCCTTACCAATGCCCCTGCTAGCACCTGTAATTAAAGCAACTTTCCCTGTTAAAGATTCGGTATTTGACATTGTGAAATTTTAATAATTTAAAATCGTAGTACTATTTGTGCAAACATATTGCTTTTATTTATAATTATCTAGAAAATATAAATTCAAATTATTGTGCATGTACTAATACCCGCGGCAGGCAGTGGTAACAGAATGAAGGCTGGGAAAAATAAATTACTTATTGAATTAGAAGGAGAGTCTCTTATTTTTTGGACTATAAAATCTGTATTATCTGCAAGTTTAGTAAGCTGGGTAGGAATAATTGGGCAACCAAATGATAAACAAGAATTATTAAAATCAATAAAAAATTTTTCTAATGAAGTTAAATGGATCAATGGTGGAGAAACGAGGCAAGAGTCGGTTTTTAATGGTTTAAATTCTCTTCCATCTAATGCTGAGAAAGTGCTAATTCATGATGGTGCTAGATGCTTAATTGAACCCAAATTAATTAATAAATGTGCTTTGGAATTAGAACAAAATGATGCAGTTATTTTAGCTACAAAAGTTATCGATACAATAAAAATTGTTGATAAAAAGGGTTATATCAAGGAAACACCAAATAGACAAAATTTATGGGCGGCTCAAACTCCTCAAGGATTTTTAGTGAAGAGATTAAGAAAAGCTCATGAGATGGCAATTGAGAAAAATTGGACGGTTACAGATGATGCCTCTCTCTTTGAGATGTTAAATTGGCAAGTAAAAATTATTGAAGGAAATTCTGCAAATATAAAAATCACATCACCACTAGACCTGAAAATAGCAAAGGTATTTTTAAAAGATTTTTAGTGAGAAGGAATATGAATACTAAGGTTTCCATTATTTCCATTTAATATGGCTTCACAACCTAAAGGGATGCACGCATTACCAGGCAAATGCCCAATAGGGAGGTCAAAAAGAATAGGAATATCTAATTCTTGAAGCCTCTCTGATATTAGTTTTTTGAGTAAGCTTTTCCATTCAGGAGTACACAGTTCATCCGAAAAACTTCCGAATCCAATACCTACAATCCCACTCAATTTGTTTGTCATTCTTAAATATGTCAACATTCGATCAATTTTATAAATTTCTTCATTTATATCCTCAAATATTATTATTTTCCCTTTTAATTCAGGGAAATGATCAGTACCAATTAGGTAAGATGCAATAGTTAGATTAGAAGCAACAATTTCTCCTTTTGCGATGCCTTTTTTTAAAGTTAAACCCTTAATATCATCAACATATCCTTCAAAAAGTAAATTTCTTAGTCTTCTTAAGCTCCATTCAGGTTCTTTAAAAAGTGTAGATATCATAGGTCCATGAATCGAGCCAAAAGAACCTTTTGAATATTTTGATAACAATAGTGAACAAGTATCAGAGAATCCCATCATCAAGCCATTGCCCCATTTTATATCTTTCTCTAAAAGTCTTGCTGCTCCCCACCCTCCTTTAGCGAAAATGATAACTTTCCTATTTTGGGCTTTTTCAAGTTCTTCAAATCTTGTTTGATCATCACCAGCAAAATAACCAAATTTTCTTGAGAGGATATTAGTGTGAACAATCTTCAACCCCCACGTTTTTAAAATATTTATACCTTTTATAACTTCCTCTTGATTATCTATAAAAGAGCTTGGAGCTAAAATATTAACCTCATCTCCTTTTTTTAATTTAACTAGCATTATTTTTATAAGTTATGAAGCGATTATGAATCCTAATAATATTAAGCCTCCATATATAGATTGGTTTTTAAAATGTTCACCAATTTTTTTAAGGGATTGTTTAGTTTCAGGAAATATTTTCAAAATATCTTTTTGCATTAAAAATGCTGTTATTAACCAAATTGGCCAAAAAATAAAAGTTAGTTGATTGATTAAAGCACATATTGCGAGAAAACTGGAAGTTAAAAAGTAACAAATTTGGATAGTTTTTTTTGTTTTGGAAGCTAGGTTAACTGCGGAACTGTTTACTCCAATTTCAATATCATATTTTTTATCTGCCAAAGCATATACAGTATCAAAACCAAAAGTCCAAAAAATCGTAGCAAGCCAGCAAAATAATAAAACAATACTATTTATATTCCCTACATTCGCAGCCCAAGGTATTACAACTGAGAATCCCCAGCATATTGATAAGATAAATTGAGGATATTTAAACCATCTCTTTGCAGAAGGGTAAATTAAAATTAAAGGTAAAGCAAAAAAAGCAAGTGAAATAGAAAGTTGTCTTCCATTTTCTGGGAGGGATAATGTTAAAAGAAAGCTACATATAATCAAAAATATAAGTATTAAGTAAGCTGATTTAGTACTGATCTTATTTGCAGCAAGAGGTCTGTTTTTAGTCCTTAAGACTTTTTGATCTATTCTTTTATCCCAAATATCATTAGCAACACAACCTAAACCACTTACTAACAATCCACCTATTATGATTCTTAACAGCATGTAAATGCTTGGATTTGATCCGGGAGTTAGATATAAACTCCATCCAGCAGGAATAAGTAGAATAAGTCTCCCAGTAGGCTTATTCCACCTTAATAATTCAAAAAGAATATTTAATTTAGAATTTAAGTGTTTATTTATCAAAGGATCTATATTTCATAACTTTAAATAATCTAACTAGAAATTAGGCAATTCTAAAATATAATAATCAATCTTAAGTATATTAATTACGGTATTTAGAATCTCTATTTTTTAGAGTATAAAAATGATACAGAAAAAAAAATTAAGCAATCTCCAAGAAAAAGATATTTCAGTAGCCTCAATTGATATTGGAACAAATTCCACTCACCTATTAATCGCAGAGATTAATTCAGATTTAAAATCCTTTTCAATAAAATTTACTGATAAATCTACAACGCGTCTAGGGGAGAGAGATGAAGAAGGAAATCTTACTGAGGAATCAATTCAAAGAGTTTTAAAGACTTTAAAGCGTTTTAAAGAGTACTGCAAAAGTAATGGTGTTAATCAAATAGTAACTGCAGCAACGAGTGCTGTTAGGGAGGCTCCAAATGGTCGAGACTTTTTAAATAGGGTTCAAAGTGAAATAGATATTCAAATAGAACTTATAAGCGGATCTGAAGAGGCTAGATTAATTTATCTTGGGGTGTTGTCTGGTATGGTTTTGGAAGATGAATCTTACGTAATTATTGATATTGGTGGAGGTTCTACAGAATTAATACTTGCAGATAAAAAAGACGCGATAGCTCTTACAAGTTCGAGAGTTGGAGCTGTTAGGCTCAAAAATGATTTTTTTCTTGATATCGAACCTATCAACAAAGAAAGATCTAAGTTTTTGAAAACTTTTATTCAAGGCTCCTTAGAACCATCGATTGAAAAAATTAAAAGGAGATTAAAAAGAGGAAAGGCGGTCTCAATGATTGCCACAAGTGGAACTGCAATCTCATTAGGAAATTTAATTTTATCTGATCTTGGGCAGCCAAAACAAAAGATGCATGGTTATAAATTTAAAAAAGAAAATTTAGAGATTGTCTTGGGGAAATTAATTAAAATGCCAACTTCTGAAATAAAGAAAATTCCCTCACTAAGTGAAAGAAGATCAGAAATAATAATTCCAGGTGCATTAATTTTAAATACCTCAATGGAGATGTTGAATTTTGACCAGTTAACAATAAGTGAGAGGGCTCTAAGGGAAGGATTAGTAGTTGATTGGATGCTTCGAAAAGGATTAATAAAAAACGAATTTAATATTCAAAGTAATATTAGGAAAACTACCATAATTCATCAGGCTAGAAAGTTTGGTGTTAATGAAGAAAGATCTGAGAAAGTTACTAATATCGCATTTCAAATCTACGATCAAACTAAAAATATTTTTCATAGCGATACTGATTCAAAAGCAAAAGATCTTCTTTGGGCAGCCTGTAGCCTTTATAATTGTGGTAAATATGTAAATATAAGTTCTTTTCATAAACATTCTTGGTATTTAATTAAAAACTGTGAATTATTGGGGTATTCTCAATCTGAAACAAATATTATTGCTTCAATTGTTAGATACCATAGAAAGACTTTACCTAAAAAAAGACATGAATCTTGGCAAAGTTTAATCTCAAAAGAAGATAAAACATTAGTACTTGAAATGTCCTTAATTTTAAGAATAGCGGCCTCGCTGGATCAAAGACCTCAAAATATATTGTCGTCCATAAAAATTAAATTACTAAACAATATTCTTTCAATTGAACTGATACCTTTAAGATCGAATCAAGACCTTCTTCTCGAAAAATGGAGCCTAGAGCATTGTAGAAACGTGGTTAAAGAATTAAAAAACTTAGAGTTGAAAGTTGTTTAATTTTTATTTATAATTTCTTCTCTTGGAACTTGATTTTGGAATGATTCTGAAAAAATATTAAAAATCAAAGATGAAGCTAAGAGGCCTAATAGGCCTGAAATTAAAATAAATATAATAAACTTCATAGAATTCTGTTTCTTAACATTTTTGTTTTTTTTCGTTTTTATTGAGACTTCTTGAACAATTTCTTCAATGTTTACTTCTTTACGTTCAGTTTTGAATTCGTTCATAATAAATTCTGTATCAGCTTTTAGCTTTTCAGAAATTCTACGAACCATTGCTTTTATAAAAACTTTTTCCGGTAAATAATCTTCATTACCCTCCTCAATAGCTTGAAGTTGGTGAGATCCAATTTTCAAATCAGAGGCTAATTCTTCAATTGATTGATTTCTGCTCTCTCTTGCTTCTTTAATAAAATTTCCAACTCTTTTTAAAGAGGAATTACTTTTGAGATTGTTGTCTGAATTATTAGGATGTATATCGTCCAAAGTAATTAATTTTTTCCCAATTATAGTGATATATCTCTATCTATCAACTTTATTCTATTATTTGCCTCTAAAGAGATGCTTGTAAGATGGATTATAAAGATTAGACCTATTTGAAATAGTATCAATTGCGGGACTAACAATATAGATGGTAGTTCTAATAATTTCTTTTTCAAGAGTGAATTTTTCCATATCCTTCAATTCAATTAAAGATGTCCAACCATCATCCCAAGATACTCTATAACCGACAATTACTTTAGTTTCTGGAGGGTAAAAATCAAGTAAAGTTTTTTGTGAGTTTTTGATGTGTCTAGCACTCAAATAAAGACATAAAGAGGATTTATGCTTGGCAAGATCTTTAAGTGATTCTTTTTCAGGCATGCCTGTTCTCCCTCCAGCTCTAGTCAGTATTATAGTTTGAGTTATATCTGGAATTGTAAGCTCGGCTTGATGATAGGCTGCAGCTACCTGAAAAGCACTTACTCCTGGGATGACTTCAGTCTGAATATTGTTTTGTTTTAATATTTCTATTTGTTCTTTAACTGCACCATAAAGGCATGGATCTCCATCGTGCAATCTAATTACAGTTTTACCTTCCTTGAACCTTTCTATCATTAATGATGTGATTCTTTCTAGGGTAAGAGTACTTGTTTTTATTTTTTCAGAATCTGCAAGTGAAAAACTTATAATTTTTTTTGGAATTAAAGAATCAGCCCAAAATATAACGTCTGCAGATTCTATTTTTTTTAACGCTTTAATTGTTAATAAATCAGGGTCTCCTGGACCAACTCCAATAAATGAGATTTTTCTATTCATTCGATCTTGTTTTCCCTTTATATGATTTTAATCTTAAAAAAAATATTCCAATTAATCCAGAGGAAAATAAAAAAATACTAATAAATTGAGCCATTCTCAATCCTCCATCACAAAAGGGTGGGAGTCCCCCAATACATAAAGGATCAATTCTTAAACCTTCAATCCAGAATCTTCCGAAACTATAGCCAATTAAATAGAGACAACTAACAAAGCCAGGTCTAATTGAGTTATTTTTATTTTGTTTATAAAAAATAGTAATTAATAAAATAAAAATAATAAAATTCCATAATGATTCATAGATAAATGTTGGATGGAAAAACTGATAATTCAAAAATTCTATTGGTCTATTCTGTATTGGAACGAATAACTTCCAAGGTAAATCAGTAGGAATTCCAAAAGCTTCGTTATTAAAGAAATTCCCCCATCTGCCAATTGATTGCCCAAGGATAATTGATGGAATTAATACATCGATAAAGGTCTTTATATGTATATTTTTAGATTTGCAAAAAAATAAAATACATAAAAATCCTCCAATTAATCCTCCATGGATTGCTATACCTCCTTGCCAAATCGCAAGAAAAGAGGGTATTTTAATTGCATTATTAAACAGGTCAAAAGAAGTAAAGAAGTTATTACCACTATATTGTCTCAATTCAAAAATTACATAGTAGAATCTAGCTCCAATGATTGAAGATATTATTAAAGAAGGTAATATATCACTTATATATTGAGGATTAATATTTCTTGATTTTGCAAGCTTTTTAGAAATAAAAAGTCCTATTACTACTGATATAGAAATTAGAAGACCATACCATCTAATAGTTAGAAAACCTAAATTTAAAAATGTGTCTCCAGGGGATTGAATAAAAGCTTGATATGTAAGCATTTAGAGGCTAATTAAACACCCTCAGCAGCTTGTACTTTTTCAACTTGCTTCTTCTTAAGCACTAACAGTATTTGCGTTAAGCCTACACCAATAAAGAATGCAATTAAGCCTATTATTCTATAAGGGCTTTGAAGCACTACTTCTGCATCTAATTGTCCAAAACCTCCTACATTAGGGTCATTAGTGAGTGGATCTCCTGCACTTAATTGGTCTTGTTCTTTAACAATTAGTTCAGGACCAACTGGAACAGTCTCAGTAGTCATTTCCCCGTTCTCATTCTCAATATTAATTTGATAGCTACCGTCTTCAATAGTTTCTATTGAATTTATAGTGCCTGCAGAAGAAGAAGTGAATATTACATTGTTACTCTTGTCACCAGTGGGATAAACTTGCCCTCTGCCTCTATTCCCTCCTATATGCAAAGAGTACTTTCCATAGTGATACTCTTTATTGGTAGCTGGATTAGGGGAAAGGACAGGAAAAACGATTTCTTTATTAGTATCTCCTGGTAATGGACCGACAAGAATTATATTGTCTTTTTCTTCGCTGTAATTAGTAAAATAAACTCCCTCGGTTTCTTCTTTTATTTCATCAGTCCATCTTTCCTGAGGAGCTAATTTAAAGCCATCAGGAAGCATAACTACAGCCCCAACTTGTAAAGGAACCGCTGAGCCGTCAGCACCTATTTCCTTTATGTCATCTTTATAAGGAATTTTGACTACAGCTTTGAAAACACTATCAGCTCCAACAGATTGAGGGACTTCTGCAATAGTTGGCATTTGTGCTAAATGGCAATTTGCGCAGACTATTTTTCCTGTGGCTTCTCTGGGAGATTCGTAATTTTGCTGCGCCCAAAATGGATAAGCAAAAGAGGATCTTGGGAAAATTACAATGCTGGAAATCAAAAGCAGTGTGCAAAGAAAGAAAGTTGTTTTTTTCATAATTTGTTTTTTAAAATTAATCATTCTCTTAGGCCCACCAGGGATTTTCATTAGTTCTAAAATCTGTCTCTGACCACTGTTTTACAAGTACAGCATCATCATCTACATCAACATGCGCCAAGGCCAAAGATAAAGGCGCAGGTCCTCTCACAACTTTCCCATTTGTGTCATATTGACTTCCATGACAAGGACATATGAATTTATTCGCACCGCTATCCCATGGAACAACGCATCCTAAATGGGTGCAAATAGCATTTAGTCCGAATTCTCCTATCTCTCCTTCACTGTTAACAATTAAGTAAGTTGGATCTCCTTTGAGACCTTGAACTAAACTTCTATCTCCTGCTTGATGACTGGCTAGCCAACCGGTCTTTGTTACTGGATTACCTAATTCATCTTTTGCAGAAGTTCCGCCGCCACCGCCGCCAGCTCTTAGTGGCATAAAATAATTTGCTACAGGATATAAAGCTCCTAATGCGACACCAGTTGCTGTTCCAAATGTAAGAAGATTCATAAATTGCCTTCGACCCATGGATGGGACGTCATTGGAACTTAATTGAGTCATTCGATACTTGAGACTGTTATTTATTAGTTATTATGAATCAAATTGCATGATTTCTGTTGCAAATAGATAGGACTTTTAATAATTTAAAGTATAAGTTTTTATGAGATTGTTTATTATTAAATTATGAAACCTTTGGTAGTAGATGAGATTATCCATTACTTGATTCATCGATGGGGTAAAAAATATGACTTTAGACTTTTTAAAAGAGGAAAATATTTATATTTTCAAATGATGTGGGGTTTTTTAGGACAAGAATCTTTTCCATTAAATGAAGTGGAATATAAAAAATCAATAGCAGATAAAATTGAAATATTAAATAGATGCGGTTATTCAGATGAAGTAAGGGAATGGCTTAAAAAAGTAAATTCAAAACCAAGATTAGGAAGAGCTGTAAGCCTTCAACTACACATTAATGAGAGGATGAAAGAGTTTTTGATTTAAGGTTTTCAGATATGTAAGTTAGCCCAGCTCCTACAAAAAATAAAAATATTATAGAAATTGAGAGCAATGACATAGTTAAAGGATCAGTTGAAGGTGTAATTACTGCGGATAAGATCGCAGAGGAGATTACCACTATTTTCCAATTTGATAGCATTTTTTCTGTAGTAATAATTCCAAGTGAACCAAGAATAAATTGTAAAACTGGTAACTGAAATGCTATTGCAGTACTTGACATTAACAATAAAACAAAATCAAAGTATCTCTCTATGGACCATGTTGGTTCAACTATATCAGCTCCAAAATTTATAAAGAAATTTATTGCCGCAGGAACTAATATCCACCAAGAAAAAAGCAAGCCAAGAAAAAATAATAAACCTGATCCAAAAACAGCCGGTAAAATTAGGTTTTTTTCTTTTTTAGTTAAACCTGGAGAAATAAATAATATTAATTGATAAAAAATGTATGGAATAGAGACGATTATCCCGCTATAGCCTGCTACTTTTATGGCAACAAATAAAAATTCTCCAGGAGCAAGTTGTAATAAATGTATATCACTTGCAGGAATCTCTAAAAATGAAATTAAAGGCTTAATTATTAAAAAACTAAAAAAAATGCAAATTAATATCGAATAAATAGAATTCAGTAATCTTTGCCTTAACTCCTCTAAATGATCAGTAAAACTCATCGAATCATAATTATTATTCTTAATATCTTCTTTCCTCTTCATTATTAAGCTTATTTTATAGTTTGAAATAGATAAACATTTATTTTTTTATAAAAAGCGTAATTTTGATTATTAGTAGCTAAGAACTATTTACTTAATTTTGGATTCGTCGGATCAGGTAATAAAAATGGAGGAGCATCATTTAAAGAAGATTCTCCATATGTTTCATACTCTCTATAACCACCCATTTTCCCATTTGTTTTCATCAAAGCACTTACGAAAGCAAGTAATAGAAAAACAGTTGGGGCTCCAATAATTAATGCTGCTCCGAACAAGTACCCTACAATAAATTCTGGGAAACTATGATTACCTAAAAATTCGTGTGTTCCAAGTAGAAAATCTAACATTTAACAAAAATATTTTTTCTTATTATAGGCTAAATTGCTTTTTTAAGATTTTTTTTGATGTAATCTTTTCCTCTTGTAGGATTACCCCAAAGAATTTCTACATTATTGAACGAAACGCAACCAGGACCTCCTTTTGTGATTTTTTGGAGATCTTTTATATTCACAAGACTAATAGGTACTTTAATATTCATTTTTGCTTTACTAAATAAAGCTGCTAAATCTGCTGATATTTGAATATCTTCATCTGATGGGATTTGAGATGAAGACTTTAAAACAACATGACTTCCAGGTGATTCCTGTGCATGGAACCAAAGATCACCTTTTTTGGAAAACTTAAAACTTATTAGATCATTTTGCCTCATATTTCTTCCTATTTGTACTGTTAAGCCTTTCGGGGTATTTATTTCTATTGGAGATGATTCTAATCCAGATACGTCTTTTGTTTGTTCTCTTATATTTTTGATTCTCAAATTAAACTCTAGACAAATTTCAGCTTTAATTTCGTCCAGCAAATTGAGTCTAGTTGACGGATTTTCATTTTTTAGAGAATTTAAGTTATCTAATAGAGCACTAAATTCTTCTAATCTATCAAGTTTATTTTTATAAATATTCATCCTTTCTTTAATTAAATTTTGTGCTCTTTTTAGTTTTTTTGACTTTTTATAAAGCTTTTGGCCTTCGATAATATCTTGTTTTTGTATCTCATGGGTCATGAATATTTTGTCAGCCTTTTCTTTATATAGTTGATAATTTTCGGAGTTAATTAAAAGATCAGATTGCAATTTAAAATTTTTTTTCTCAAGATTTGTTTGTTTAAAAATTATCCCATCAATTTTTTTTATTAAGGCCTCAATTTTTTTTTGTTTTAAATGAAAATTATAATAATTTTCTAATCCATCAATTTGATCAATATTATCGTTGTTAATTATTTCATTCTTTAAAAACCAAACTGAATAAAAAAAATTGTCAAAAATTGAAAAATTAAAGTTGTTTTTATTAAATCTTTCAATCCATATTTTCCAACTTTGGTATATCTTTTTTAAGTTGGTTTCACTTATAAAATCAATATTTTTGTTCATAATTTCTACACTTTCCAGATTACTAAAAGTCTCAAGTTGCTTTGTTAGTATTGGACTTACACCTTGATAAGTATTTATTAAGCAGTATTTAAGTGATTCTGGAACTGAAGAAATAGACTCTTTCCATTCTTCATAAGATTCATTTGGACTAGGCTCCTTTTTCATGTTTGAGGGAGGCTCTGAATAGATAGATCCAGTAGAAACGACACGAAAGCTAGATTGATTAGATTTTATTTGTTTGCCAACTGCAATTATTTTTTGATTATTATCTAAATAAAAAATATTACTGTGTTTGCCCATTAATTCAAAAACTAAGTATTTTTTTATTTCATCTCCTGGCTTTTTTGTAAATCCAAATTTAATTACTCTCTCAAATTTATTTTGTTCTATGGTAACCAAAGCCATATATTTCAATCCGTATCTTAGTTGTTTGGAGAGTGTACTTTCAGTTCCTATTTTTTCAGGCCTATTTATTGTAAGAATTCGTGGAGAATCACTATCCCAAGATACTTCTACCCAAGTTTGGTTATTTATTCCTCTTAAACAGAATTGAATTATATTAGGTTCGGGTTGTTGAGCAGTTTCAAACCTTGACGGTAAAACTTCTTCTGATAAATCATGCAATACAGATTTTATAGATGTAACATCCATTATCTGAGGTACACCCTTTTGCATTATTTCTAAAAATTATTCACCAACACTTACTTTACTGTAAAAATTTTAATATGAAAAATTTAAAAAAACTAATAATTATCACAGGCCCTAGTGGAGTTGGGAAAGGTACTATTGTTAAAGAACTTTTAGATAGAAATAAAGATATTTGGCTTTCTATTTCTGCAACAACAAGAAACCCCAGAATGGGGGAGAAAGATGGTGAGAATTATTACTTTATAAGTGAAGAAAGGTTTAAAGATATGATCGATAAAAAAGAATTTCTTGAATGGGCCCAATTCGCAGGAAACTATTATGGAACCCCCTTATCTACTGTTAATGAAAAGATTGAAAAGGGATTTATTGTATTACTTGAAATTGAAGTTGAAGGTGCAAAACAAATTAAAGAAAAGTTCCCAGAATCTTTATCAATATTTCTTCTGCCTCCTAGCAAAGAAGAATTAGAAAAAAGAATAAGAAATAGAGGTACTGAAAAAGAGGAGGCAATAGATAGAAGACTTAGCAGAGCCAACTACGAAATTGCATCCTCAAATCAATTTGATTTTGTATTAACAAATCATGATGTTGATGAGACAGTAAAAGAGGTTTTCAAAATAATTAAGTCTTGAAAGTTCTTTTTGAAATCTCAGCTCATCGGATGAAATAATAAATCAGGAAAAAATCTATTAAATTCAATAATTATTCCAGCGGTAAGACTTAGCCAAACTGCTGCAACCACTGGAGCTGACCTGATAAATTTTGTGTTAAAGATTTTAAGCATTTGATTTTTAGAATTGTGTGGGATGATGTTTTATCTAGGACCATTAAGTGTAATATTATTATCTTTTTCTCTTAAATCACCGTTCCTTCCTTGCTTATTGGCTAAGAGGGGCCATTGAGCACCTTTGATAAGGCATTTTTTCGCCAAGTCTAAATCAATAATAATTTCAAGGTCTGCTGGGTTCTTAGTCTTTTTGGATTCAATCAAATACTCTCTTCCAGACCATCCTATAATTCCTGCAATATAGATAAATAATACACCAGGAATAAGTAAGTCACCTTCATGACCTCTATTTAAGAGTGCTCCCCATGGTTCAAGTGGTGGACCTATTATTAAATGAGGCAATCCATCGTCACCACAAGCTGCTTTGCCATATCTTTCAAATCTTGTGATATCTTTTTGCGTTTTAGCAGTACTTGCTCGTTCAATAAATTTAGGATTTTCTGAGCATGTTGTTAGAGCTGAGGCTGTATATTCTGTGCTAGCTCTATCCGCATTTAATGCTGGTCCATTAGCTGCTAAAGCAATTGGGGTTATTCCAAGAAAGAGAAAAACCGAAGTTATGATTGAAAAAAAGAATTTCATAAGTTGCAATCTTTAATTCCTTTGATGTTTTAATTAAGAAATTATTATTAAAATAAAACAGTATCGAATCAAATATGCATAAAGTTCTAGCTATTGAAACAAGTTGTGATGAGACGTCTGTCTCAATTGTTTCTAATAGTGGTGATATTTATAAAATACATTCAAATATTGTTGCATCACAAATTGAAGATCATTCTAAATGGGGAGGCGTGGTACCAGAACTCGCAGCGAGAAAACATTTAGAGTTACTTCCTTTTGTCCTCGAACAAGCTTTAGAAGAATCAAAAATTCGTATTGAAGAAATTGATGTTATAGCTTCAACTGTCACACCAGGATTAGTTGGCTGTTTAAGGGTTGGTTCTATAACTGCAAGATCGCTATGTACTTTATACTCAAAACCTTTTTTGGGGATACATCACTTAGAAGGACATCTTTCGTCAATATTATTTTCAAAAAATTATCCCAAGCCTCCTTTCTTAACCTTACTTGTTAGTGGTGGACATACTGAATTAATAAAAGTTGGTGAGAGAAGAAAGATGCAAAGACTTGGAAGAAGTTATGATGACGCTGCTGGTGAAGCATTCGATAAAGTAGGAAGATTATTAGGACTTAGTTATCCTGGAGGTCCTGCAATTGCGAAAATCGCCAAAAAGGGTAATGCCTCAAAATTTAATTTACCTAAATGCAAGATTTCTGATAAGGAAGGGGGTTTTTTGAAATATGATTTCTCTTTTAGTGGTTTAAAAACGGCTGTATTAAGATTGGTTGAGAAAATAAATTTAAATGGGGATGAAATACCAATCCCAGATATTGCTGCAAGTTTTGAGAGGGTTGTAGCAGAGGTGTTGGTAGAGAGGACAATAAAATGTGCAAATGATTATGGTTTAGATAATATCGTCGTTGTAGGTGGGGTCGCGGCTAACGATACGTTAAGAAAAATGATGATTAGTGAAGCTTGTAAAAAATCTATTAAAGTTCATTTAGCTCCAATAAATCTTTGCACAGATAATGCGGCGATGATTGGAGCCGCTGCCTTATTTAGACTCAAAATTAAGGCATATGAAAGTTCTCTTAAATTGGGCATTTCAGGAAGACTCCCTATTGACCAAGCAAATACTCTTTATGAAAAAAACCCTCCTTTCTAGTACTAATGAAAAAAGAATCAAAAATAGATCTTAAAGAAACCAAAAAGGTTGTTGATAAACAAGAGCTTAATTTATGGAAAAGAGGCTTTACGCCTCAAGCAGAAATTTGGAACGGAAGAATGGCGACGATAGGAATTGGAATAATATTGATTGTTATTGCTTTGATTAGTAAATTTTCATCTATATAATTGAAATTAAAAAATTTTGTTCTTAATCTTCATAAGGGGTTTCTATTAATTAAAATCTTTAATTAGATTTAATTAATAAATATTGTTTATAGTGGACTTAAAATAGGATTATTGATTTAATCAAATTAATTAATATTTTCATTATAAAGAAAAATTTATGACGCCTGAAAGGCTAGGCTTACTTTGGGGTATAACTGTTTTTGCAGGGGCATGCGCACGTTTAATTTCTTCTGTCTCTGGATTTCCAAGTGTAGTAATTTTATTAATTTCTGGATTATTTATTGGACGCTCAGGGTTCGGGCTAGTTGAGCCACTTGATCTTGGACAGGGACTTGAAACTATAGTTGGACTTTTGGTTTGTTTAGTTTTATTTGAAGGCGGGTTAAATTTAAAATTACCTGAAGGAAATATTAGAAATACTGTCTTAAGAATTTCGTTAATAAGATTATTTATTTCATTATCAGCAGGAATATTTATAGCTCATTGGTTGGCAGGACTATCATGGCCAGTAGCTGGAGTTTATAGTGCGATAGTTCTTGCAACTGGACCGACAGTAGTTTCACCCTTAGTAGACCAAATAAAATTAGTATCTCCACTATCCGAGGTCCTAAAAGCTGAAGGATTGGTTCTTGAACCCATTGGGGCAGTGCTCGCTTTGTTGTTATTAGAACTAATATTGGGAGATTTACATGGAATTAAGGAGGTGTTTATTGCCTTAATGCAGAGATTGGGTGGAGGCGTTTTGATAGGTATAAGTTCTGGATGGTTGCTGTCTGAAATTTTAAAGAAAATAAAAAACGAGGCATCATTTGGAATTGAGCTTCAGGTTACATTAGGATTTATTTTTCTTGTATATGGAATTTGTGAATATATTTTGCCTGAATCAGGTTTACCAGCTTCTGTTGCTGCAGGATTTATTGTAGGCAAAAGAGAAATTATTGATAAAGAAAGATTAGATAATTTGATTGGAGAATTAGCTCAACTATCCATAACAGTTCTTTTCCCTCTTCTGGCATCTGATGTCTCTTGGGGAGAATTAAGTCCATTAGGATGGGGGGGGATTATCTGCGTATTAATGTTGATGATAATTGTACGTCCGATTTCTATATCACTGGCAACTATGGGAGGAGAATTAGATGTAAAACAAAGGGTGTTTTTATCGTGGCTAGCGCCAAGAGGGATAGTTACTGCCGCTGTTGCCTCTCTTTTTTCAATAAGACTTGAGCAGGCAGGAGTCCTTGGTGCAGGTCGTCTCCAAGGCTTGGTATTTCTAACAATATTGATGACAGTTGGTATTCAAGGTCTGACGGCAAGACCTCTGGCAAATTTTCTAAATTTAATTGAAAAGGAAATATAGTTAATTAAAACATCTTTCAATTAGTGGGATATCAATTTTGTTCTCAGAGAATAATTCCCAACTTTGAATTAAATCTGGTCCACTTAGACACCCAAAAAAAGCTACTCTCAATGATTTCATTAAAATCCCTTTTTTGATGGAGTGGTTAACTGTAATTTTGTTGATTATTTCTCGAGCGTTATCCTTATTAACCTTAGTTATATTTGCTTCTTTTAAATAAAAAAGGATGTACTTCAACGATTCTTTTACCTCTTTTTTACTTTCCAGAAATTCTTTCCCCTCTTTTTTCATTTGGGACAAGATAAAAAAGGGTTTTGATTGATCAATTGCATCCTTTAATAGAATCATTGAGTCTTGAATTAAATTTGTCAATTTCAAATCCCATTCTGAAGAAGGAGATTCCCAACCCATATCATTCCAGTACTTTTTAATAAAGTTATATAATTTGGTTAATTCCATTTGCTTGATGTGTTGGGAATTAATCCAATTAAGTTTTTCCCAATTAAATTTGGCGCCAGCTTTATTAATATCTGACAAATTAAAAACATTTGAGATCTCGGCTAAAGAGAGAATTTCACTCTCAGGATTTTTTATTGACCATCCTAAAAATGCCATGTAATTGGTTAAAGCCTCTGGTAAGTAGCCCATTTCTCTAAATTCATCGATTGAAGTTACACAATCACGTTTAGATAGCTTTTTACCTTCACTATTTAAGATGAGAGGAGTATGAGAAAAAATTGGCAATTTAAAATCTAAGGCTTTGTAAATCAATATTTGTTTTGCAGTATTTGATATATGATCTTCACCTCTTACAACATGAGTAATATTCATGAAATTGTCATCTACTACGACAGCAAGATTATAAAGGGGATCACCAATTTCATTACCTAAAGCTCTTCTTGATAAAACTAAATCGCCCCCTAGATCTTTTCCTTGCCATTTTATTTTGCCTCTAATCTGATCATCCCATCTAATTTCTGTTTCTTCGTCAACTATAAATCTTATTACAGAAGATTTTCCTTGAGATATAAATTCTTTAATCTCTTTACTCGTAAGATTTCTATGTCTATTGTCGTGCTTTGGCGGTAGGCCACTTTTTTTTTGTTTTTCTCTAAGCTCATTAATCTCACTTTCTGAAGTAAAGCACCTATATGCGGCCCCAATATCTAACAATTTTTTAATATGATTTTTGTGAATAGAAATTCGATCACTTTGTTTAATAGGCTCTTCATTCCAATTAAGACCTAACCAATTCAATCCATCTAATATATTGGTTGTATATTCAGATTTAGATCGAACAATATCGGTATCTTCTATTCGAATAAAAAACTTGCCATTGTGTTTTTTTGCATATAACCAATTAAATAGAGCTGTTCTTGCTGTACCTATGTGTAATAAACCAGTTGGACTTGGTGCTAATCTTAAACGTTTTTCCAATATCTTTTAGAAGGAACGGGACCGACGGGATTCGAACCCGCAACTTCCGCCGTGACAGGGCGGTGCTCTAACCAGTTGAACTACGGTCCCAGGATTTTGTTCTAATTTAATTAGAAAACTGAACTTAAAATTATCAGATCATAGTACTTTATTGATGTGGTTGTAATAAAAAACATTCTTAAATTTGAGGATTTAAAGAAATAAATGTTTTCTTTTTCAAATATAAAAGTATTAACTTTTTAAGGCCTAAAGCCTGCAGGTTCAATTAAACGAACCTGGTTCCCTCGGGCTGTAAATTCTCTGCCTTGATCGCTTTGAACAACGACTCTACCTCCAGATTTTACTCTGATAACCCTCGCACGAACCCACCCTAAAGCAGCTGATTCAAGGACTTTAACCACATCGCCAGGTTGAAGATCTAACTCCATCTCAATGAATAAATAATTTACAAATTGTTGATCCAAACGCGCCGTGGAGGACTTGAACCCCCGACATCAGGTTTTGGAGACCTGCGTTCTACCAACTGAACTAACGACGCAATAAAATAATTATAAGCGCCTTTATGACCATTAGGTTGAAATTACTTTACAACCTTATCGATCAAAGCGTTGTTTTACGCGAGTAGCTTTTCCTACTCTATCCCTTAGATAGAATAATTTAGCTCTTCTTACTTTACCTCTACGTTCAACTTTTAGAGAGGCAACTTGAGGACTATGTAGCATAAATACTCTTTCAACCCCAATACCTTGGAAAATTCTTCTTACTGTTATTGTTTGATTAAGTCCTCCATGTCTCTTGGCAATAACAACTCCTTCATAAGGTTGAACTCTCTCTTTGTTACCTTCTGTAATCTTTACACCGACTTTAACCGTATCTCCTACGTATATATCAGGCAATTGTTTTTTCAATTGTTCACTTTCAAATTCATTTATTAAATTTGATGAACTTAAATTATTTATTGGTTGGGAAATTAATTCTTTTTCTTCATTCACAATAGATACTTCTGTGGATGTGTCAGTTTCATTCATGATTCCTGACTCGATGTCTTGTTTCTCTTTTGCCATTTTACGCTCAATAATTCTACAAGATAATTATTTTAACCTTTCGACTCACCTTTAGTAACCTTTTTAGTAAATGAAAAATTTTTTGAAAACATTTGGAACCCAGTTATTAGCATCCAAATAAGTCCTAAAGAGTTCAATATTACGTAAATTAGTTCTCCATTATCTCCAAGCCACTCCCCTTCGTGTAGAGACATTAACCAGTGAACTTCATCTCTTGAGTAGCCTAAAAAATCTTTAGACACCCTATAAAATAAGCCTGTTAAAGCGGAGATGAATAATGGGAGGAAAACCCAAGGTGCCAATGATTTATGAAATTGCCTAGAATTGGTAATAAATTTCATTTTCTTTTTTTCTTACTGATAGATTTAAGATAGCCTTCTACGGACTATGGCTATTTGATGATATTTATCTATTACCATTATTTATTCCAATGAAACATTTTGCAGATCTTTTATTAAATAAAAATAATTCTAAATCGAATGACCAAGTTCCTTTTATACAACGAAGAAGGGGGATCGAAATAAAGTCTTCAAGGGAAATAAATTTGATGAAGAAATCTAGCAGGATAGTTGGAACAGTTTTAAGAGAAATAAATGACTTGATTAAACCTGGAATGAGTACAAAAGATTTAGATGATTTTGCGGAAAAGAGAATAAGAGAAATGGGGGCTGTGCCAAGTTTTAAGGGATATCACGGTTTCCCCTCAAGTATCTGCTCAAGTATTAATAATGAAGTTGTGCACGGAATACCAAACAAAAATAAATTAATTAGGAATGGGGACCTTGTAAAAATTGATACAGGAGCTTATCTGGATGGTTTTCACGGCGATAGTTGTATCACTATTTGTGTGGGTGATGTTAGTGAGCAAGCCAAAAAACTTAGTGAAGTAGCCTTCCAGGCTTTGTTTGCCGGACTTTCAAAAATCAAATCAGGTAATACTTTGCTTGATATTGCTGGCGCAATTGAAGATGTTGTTATATCAAATGGATTTAGTGTTGTTGAGGACTATACCGGTCATGGCGTAGGAAGAAACCTCCATGAAGAACCATCCGTTTTTAACTTTCGAACTAACGAATTACCGAATGTTGTTCTTCGGGAAGGTATGACATTAGCTGTAGAGCCTATTGTTAATCAAGGTACAAAGTTTTGTAAAACTTTAAATGACAAATGGACAGTTATAACTAGAGATGGAAATTTATCAGCACAATGGGAGCATACAATTGTTGTAATGAAAGACGGTATCGAAATTTTGACAGATAGAGATTTTTAATTAATAATCTTAGATATTTTTAAAAATTCACAATATAAAAAATAATATAATTCTTTAATAGGAAAAAGAATATATGAAAGAGGATTAGGGCTAATGATAATTAAAAAAATATTTAAATTTGCAAAATTATAAATGTTATTAGATACAAATTCAGGACTCATGATTCCAATAGGGTTTAATTCTGATTTGAAAGGACCCAAGATGATTTTTTTAATTCTTAATTTTTTCTTGGCATGATTGTCTAGAAGGTTTTTTTTGAAGGAAACTAATTGACCTATAAGCGATTTACTTATTTCGTAGGATGGATTTAAGGCTGGCAATATTTCTGCTTCAGAGGTATTTATCCAGATTTCCTTAGCAATTGATGAGTTGTCTCTGAAAGCAATTTCTTCAAATAAATTTAGAAATTTAAATTTACTTAAAGCATTTATTTCTATTGAATTTTCATAATTTGAATTTTTTTTACAAATATCATAGATTCCATGATTTAAAATTAAGATATCAATATTTTTTAGGTGCTTTTTTAATAAGAATTCTTTCCCGCATTGCCATTCAATCCATTCATTTGGAGAATCATTATTAATTTCATAATTATTCTTGCTATGAGTAAATCCGATAACTTTATATCCTTTTTTACGAAATGTTTTTGTTAATTCTTTCCCTAAAGCTCCTGAGGCGCCAGTAATACCGATAGTTTTTAGTTCTCTCATCATATTATTGAATTTTGCATGACTCTTTTAATAGACCTAATCAATATAAATTATTTTACTTGGCACTCTGTTTTTAAATTTATTTGATTAAAAGTATTAAATAAATAATTGTATAGTTCTTCAAAAAATATTATCTTGAATTTATGGATAAATTAATTAATTCATTATGAGTCAGATATTGTTAATTGGTTCCTGCGAGCCATTTAGTGGCAAGTCAGCATTAGTACTGGGAATATCAAAAAAACTTTTAGAACAGGGAGAAGAAATACGAGTAGGTAAACCATTGGCAACTTGTATTGAACTTACTAATCTTCCTTCAATTACTTACGAAGGGCTTATAGATGATGATGTTAAATTTATTGGTTCTACATTAAATATTCCAGAAGAAAACCTAATTCCTTCAGTAGGATTATTAGATAATTTATCTGCTGAGAAAAGAATTGCTAATAAAGATATAAGTCCAGGCAAAGGGTTTGAACAAATCAAGGAATTAGTAGATGACAATTTTGATGGGTTAAATATTCTTGAAGCTGCAGGTAGCCTTAATGAGGGAATGATTTATGGTTTGAGTCTTCCACAACTTGCAAAACAATTAAACGCAAAAGTACTTATTGTTAATCTATGGGAGAATAGTAAAAGTGTAGATGCACTCCTAGACGCAAAAAAACAATTAGGAGATCATTTTGCAGGAGCGGTATTGAATGCTGTCGTTCCTGATCAAGTTGAAAAAATAAAAAATAAAATAATACCTTCTCTACAAGAGATGAATATAAAAGTATTTGGAGTGATGCCTAAATCACCATTACTCAGAAGTGTCACTGTAGGTGAACTTATAAGAAGGTTAGATGCTCAAGTAATTTGTTGCCCTGAAAAAGAACATTTACTCGTTGAAACATTAAGTATTGGGGCAATGGGAGTCAATTCCGCAATGGAATTTTTTAGAAGAAGGAGAAATATGGCTGTCGTAACAGGAGCCGCAAGAACTGATATTCAACTTGCAGCTTTAGAAGCTTCTACCCAATGTTTAATTCTTACGGGTTTAGGTGAACCTCTATTACAACTGATCCATAGAGCAGAAGAATTAGAAGTGCCAATTTTAAAAGTAGATTTAGATACTCTTGCTTCTGTGGAAATTATTGAACAAGCTTTTGGTCATGTCAGGATACATGAATCAATAAAGGCATCATACGCGGTTCAATTAGTTCAAGAGCATGTGAATCTAAAAAATATTCTTGAAACTATAGATTTTCCCTGCAATTTTTCAGATAAATGCTAATTTCAAATATAGTAACCATTTTATTTTGAGTCGTTCTTTAGACCTACCATCAACTGAAGGTGTTGACACCTTAGCTCAGGAACTCGCAAAACTTCAGGATAATGGGAAAAGAAGGATTGCTTTTTTGGGTAGTAGACATGTCCCTGTCGTTGACATCCACTTGATCGAACTAATCGCGAGGTCATTAGCGGAAGAGGGGCATACAATTCTTACATCTGGATCTCAGGGAGTTAATGCCGCAGTTATAAGAGCTGTTTTAGAAATTAATCCCTCTTTGCTGACTGTTCTTTTGCCACAGAGTTTAGATAAGCAATTACCTGAAATTAAAAACCAATTGGAGAGTGTTATGCATTTGGTTGAGAAGAGTGAGAATGATGAGTTGCCTTTGCCAATGGCAAGTAGTCTTTGTAATCAAGAAATTATTAATAGATGTGATCAATTAATTTGTTTCGCTTTTCACGATAGTGAAACTTTATTAAACAGTTGTAGATGTGCAGAAGAAATGGGTAAGGTGGTGAGTTTGTTATTTTTTGATTAAATTAACTCCTTTTTAATTTTTTTTAAGTTTAATTGAGGTGATAATTGAATTAATTTTAAATTTAACTAATGGCGGAAAATTTTTCATTTGATGTAGTTTCTGATTTTGATAGACAAGAATTGGTTAATGCTTTGGATCAAGTTAAGAGAGAGCTTTCTCAAAGATATGATCTTAAAGGAACAGATACCTCCTTGGATTTAGAAAAAGACAACATTCTCATAACTACAAATAGTGAATTAACTCTAAACTCTGTGATTGATATTATTAGACAAAAGGCAATAAAAAGAAAACTCTCTTTAAAAATTTTCGACTTCAACAGTATTGAAGTAGTAAGCGGAAATAAAGTTAAGCAAACCATCACTTTAAAGAAAGGACTTAATCAGGAAATTGCTAAAAAAATTAGTAAAAACATTAGAGATGAAATAAAGAAAATTAATGTAAGCATTAACGGTGAAACATTGAGAGTTATGAGCAAAAGCAAGAACGATCTTCAATTAGCAATTAAGTTACTTGAAAATTTGGAGGAAACATACAAAATTCCTCTACAAGCAAATAATTATCGATAACATGTTAATAATTAAGACCTTCTAATGGCTAATTATTCAAACACTCTTCTTGATACATTGTGCCTAAAAATAAAAGATTATCCTCGTTTTTCATTAACAGAAATTGAGAAATTTTGCTGGATGGCCGCCCATGAGTATAAGCATGGTGTTTTACCTTCTGAATACGATATAAGAGAAATAGATGAGGATCTTTATTTACAATTAATGCAGAAATTTAAATCAAAGTAATTTATAAAATCCATTTGTTAATTAAGTAAACTAATTATTAAAAAAATATTTTAATTAAATAGCCAATTAATGCATTAATTAATTTCTTTAAATATGATTAATGAAAATCAAAATTAAATGTCAACATCTTTTAAAAATGTCACCCCAACGGGACCAGGAGGAACTGCAACACTATTAATTGTTTTATCTTTTACTGGATTTCTTTTACTGACTCAATCTTTATTTGTCGTACCTTCTGGACAAGTCGCTGTAGTTACTACTTTAGGAAAAGTAAGTGGTGGTTCAAGAAGAGCTGGATTAAACTTTAAAATCCCCTTCGTTCAGTCAGTCTTCCCCTTTGATATAAAAACTCAAGTTCAACCTGAGAAATTTGAAACCTTAACAAAAGATCTTCAAGTTATTAGAGCAACCGCTACGGTCAAATATTCGGTTAAGCCAAGTGAAGCGGGCAGGATTTTTGCCACAATTGCTAGCAGAAATAGTGATGTTTATCAAAAGATAGTTCAGCCTTCTTTACTTAAAGCTCTGAAATCTGTTTTCTCGCAGTATGAATTAGAGACAATAGCAACTGAATTTAATGTTATTTCTGAAAAAGTTGCTTCCACAGTAGCTGAGGAATTGAACTCTTTTGATTACGTAGATGTTAAAAGCTTAGATCTCACTGGTTTAGAAATAGCAGAGGAATACAGAGCGGCTATTGAACAGAAACAAATAGCTGGTCAGCTACTTTTAAGAGCCAAAACAGAAGTCGAAATTGCAGCACAGGAAGCCTTAAGGTATGAGACCCTAAATAAAGGCTTAAATGATCAGGTTCTATTTAAACTTTTCCTAGATAAATGGGATGGTAGTACTCAGGTGGTTCCAGGACTTCCTGGCACTAGTGGATCAATGCCACCTGTAATTGTTGGTGGAAAAAATAGATAATATTAATTTTTTATAACACTAAAAGATTGATCGAATGCTTCTAGCGTTCGATCAATTTCTTCTTCACTATGGGCTAATGAAGTAAATCCAGCTTCGAATGGACTTGGAGCTAGATATATGCCTCTTTTGAGCATCTCCCTATGAAGTTTGCCAAAGAGTTCTGAATTATTTGTTTTTGCTTCTTCGAAATTTCTTACTGGTCCTTCACATAAGAAAAATCCAAACATTGCACTTACGCTCCCCCCATTTATTGCAATTCCATTGTTTTCAGCAGATTGCATAATACCTTGAATCAACCTAGAAGTTGTTGACTCGAGCTTTTCGTATGTTCCTTCTTGTTTAAGTAATTCAAGAGTTTTAATACCTGCAGTCATTGCTAATGGATTTCCACTTAAAGTTCCGGCTTGATATACAGGCCCAGATGGAGCAACCATTGACATTATTTCCTTTCTCCCTCCATAGGCTCCTACAGGTAAACCTCCTCCTATTACTTTGCCGAGAGTTGTTAAATCAGGCGTAACTCCAAATTTTTCTTGAACTCCTCCGTAGCTAATTCTGAAACCAGTCATCACCTCATCAAAAACTAGTAAAGATCCATTTTCAGTTGTCAGTTCTCTTAATCCTTCAAGGAAACCAGGTTCAGGAGTAATAAATCCTGCATTACCAACAATAGGCTCAAGAATTACTCCTGATATTGCATCAGGATTCTCAGAAAATAATTTTTTTACAGCTTCAAGATCGTTGTAAGGTGCAGTTAGAGTATTTGCTGTTGTAGTTCTTGGAACCCCTGGGGAATCTGGTAAACCTAAAGTAGCTACTCCAGATCCAGCTTTTACCAAAAACATATCAGCATGTCCGTGATAGCACCCATCAAATTTTATTACTTTATCTCTTCCTGTAAATGCTCTCATTAGCCTTAAAACTGCCATGCAGGCTTCAGTACCACTGTTTACAAATCTAACCATTTCTACCGATGGAACAGCATCTATGACCATTTTGGCAAGTTTATTCTCTAATACACAAGGTGCTCCAAAACTAGTTCCTTTTTCAATTGCTTCTTGCAATGCTGTAATTACTTCAGGGTGGGCATGTCCACAAATGGCTGGCCCCCAACTTCCTATGTAATCAATATACCTATTCCCATCAACGTCCCAGGCAAATGGTCCTTTTACTCTATCAAAAACAATTGGCTGACCACCAACAGACTTAAATGCTCTCACTGGGGAACTAACTCCACCTGGCATTAATTCTAAAGCTGAAGAGAAAACTTCTTCAGAATGAGTAGTATTAAATATGTCAGTCAAAATTTAAATGGATGTAGTTTTGAGAAAATTTCATCATGTTCTAACTTAGAAATAAGTAAAAATTTTGTCAATCAGAATGAAATTCTACATTATGATGTTTTTTTGCGATTCTTTCGAATGTAAATAATTAATTCTGAGGAAAATTTGACACGAAGTTAATTTTATTTCTAGATTATTCAATAATATAAAGCGTTTTGATGTTTATGAAAATTAAAGATATTTGGAATTATATTTCGAAAAGATCATTATCATCATCAAAGTAATCTTCATTTTGATTATCAATTTCTAGGTTAATTAATACTGGGGCATGATCACTAGGCTGTAAATTTTCTCTTTGATTCCTATCTATTACACAGCTTTTGAGTTTTGATGCAAGGTTTCTACTGATATAAATATGGTCTATTCTCCAACCTTTATTTAATTCATAAGCATTATTACGGTAATCCCACCAACTCCAATGCCCAGCATTCTTCTCGAAAATACGAAAAGAATCAATAAATCTTCCTTTAAGAACATTATTAAGTGCTTCTCTTTCTATCTTTGAAGCCATTATACCCCCTTCGTATTTTTGAGGAGCATGAATATCTATTTTGCTTGGAGCTATATTAAAATCGCCCAAAAAACAGACATAATCATCATCTTTCACTTGATTATCTAAGAATGCTGATAAATGATTTAACCATTTAATCTTATAATTGAATTTGTCAGAATCTATTGAAGAACCGTTTGGGACATAAACATTTATTATTTTTAACCCATTGATATTTGCAGAAATTAACCTTTTTTGCTCATTAAGTTCTGTAGAAATATTTCCCCCTTTATTCTCGTTAATAAATCCTTTATTTATATTTTCAATCTTAAACTTACTTATTATTGCGACACCATTGTAAGATTTTTGTCCATGAATAACCACCTCATAACCTAATTCTTCAAAATGCGTTAAAGGAAAAGCATCATCTATAACTTTAGTTTCTTGTAAACAAAGGATATCTGGATTTACCTCATTAATCCAATTAGTAATTTGTGAAAGCCTTGTTCTTACAGAGTTTACATTCCAAGTTGCTATTAACAATTTATTACCAAATTATGTAAAATTAAGTTAGCAAATAATTTCGGTCTTAAATTATTTTGAAATTAAACAAAATAAAATTCAAATTAAATAAAAAGATATCAAGATTAGGTAAAGTTTTCATTTTATTTATTTCATTCATCAATATTAAATCAACAATATTAAGTGCAGAAGAGTCATCTTTGAATGAGATTGAAATTGATAGCTCTACAAAATTTAATACAAACAGCTCAGCTTTACCTACTAACCCTTTTGAAATAGTTGAGATGATTAGAAGGGCTAATAGTTTGAATGATGCGACTGAGCCATCTGATGCTATTGATGATGCTTTAAAATTATTTAATAAGATTGAAGAAAAAGAAAGTCTTTAATTCAATAAATATCTTATTAAATACATTTCTCAAACATAACTAAATATGATTAAAAATCCTATCCAAGAAGTTACAAATAAATTACAATACAGGGCAATAGGTATCGTTAAAGGCATTTATAAGCCAAATAATATTGATCAAATAAATCGAGGAACATTAACTGATAAGGAGGGAAAAATAATTGAAACAGTTATTCTTGGTAAAGCTATAGCTTTGATAAAAAAATATATCAATTTAGAGAAGGATTATTTTTGGATCGTTTATCCAAGAAATAAAAACATTACCAATCTTCATTTACAGGTAGCAGGTATATGGGATCCTTATCAATTAAATCAAATAGATAATAATAATTCTGAAAAGGATCCAAATGAATTATTAAAAGAATTAAATTTAAACAATAATTATTTTTCTATAAGAGGAGAAATGATTTATGTAAATACACAAAAGAAAGAGATTGTTATAAAAATTTGTTCTTCTCCTAATTCAAAGAGATCAAAAAATTCAACTTTTAAAATTAATATTGAAGGTGAGATACCTCTTCAATTTCTGAATAACTTTGTAAGCCTCGATGTAATTAGGGATGGAAGTATACTGCGAATGGTTAAATACGAAATTATTGAAAAAATAAAATCCAAAAAACTATAGTATCTATTATTATTGTTAAGTTTTTATCTCTTGAATTCTTATAATTCAAAAATCTATAAAGTGTTATGGAAGAAATTTTAATTGAGTGCTCTCCTGGGGTCTCAGGGGATATGTTATTGGGTGCTTTTTATGATTTGGGGGTACCAAAATATGAAATTGAAAAAACACTCTCATGTTTTGGATTAGAAAATTTTTATTATTTAAATTTCAGAGAATCTCAAAATTGTTCAATTCGAGGAATAAAGGTTGATGTTGAGAAATTTGATCAAAGTACTAGAAGAGATTGGAAAAGTATTAAAGATTTAATTCTGAAGGCTCAATTAGAAAAAAAATTAAAAAAAAGAATTTATGATGTTTTCGAGTCTTTAGCCTTAGCAGAAGGAAGAGTTCATGGAATTAACCCAGAAGAAGTTCATTTTCATGAGATCGGAGCAATCGATTCCTTAGTAGATATTATTGGAGTGTGTACTTCAATTGAATATTTAAAGCCTAAGAACGTTTTTTGTAATGAACCAACTTTAGGGAGAGGTTTTATTCAGGCTGAGCATGGCAAACTATCAATACCATCTCCTGCGGTAATAGAGTTATTAAGAAAAAAAAATATTAAGGTGATTTCAAGTCTTAACTTTGTAGAGGGCGAATTGTCAACTCCAACGGGAATAGCCTTACTTTGTAATTTAGTTGAATCTTTCCAAATTCCTTATAAATATTCTATAGATTCCTATGGAGTAGGTCTTGGGAATTTAAAACTTCCATGCCCTAATTTGGTCAGGGTTTTAAAAATTAATTCTAAAGATGAGAATTTGATAGATCAAAAAATTAGTCCAAGATATGAGGAGATTTGTGTTCAAGAGGCATGGATTGATGATCAAACATCAGAAGAAATAGCTAATTTGTTGGAGATATTTAGAAAAGAAGGAGCTTATGATGTTTCCTCTAAGACAATTAATATGAAAAAAAACCGCATAGGTTTTTCTCTCCAAGTTATCTTACCTATTGAAAAGCAAGCGTATTTTAGGAAATTATGGTTTGAATATTCTACGACTATAGGATTGAGAGAAAGAAAACAAGCGAGGTGGGTTTTATTGAGAAGAAAGGGAGAGTGTCTAACAACTTTTGGAAAAATTAAATTTAAACAATCTATGAAACCTAACGGAACTATTTATATGAAACCAGAGAATGATGAAATTTTAAGATTGCAAATTGAGAATAATAAAACAGCTCAAGAAGTAAGAAATATGATTAGAGAATCATGCAAAAATTTTAAAGCTTTTGAAGATTGGAAATAAGATTTAATTTAAAAAAATTTATTTTATAAATCTTTTAAAGAATATTAACTTTTTAACCCTGAGGAAACTTTCTTTTCTTTTTATTTTAGTTTATTTATTTTTTTAAGAATTTTGATCAAATTTCATTAAATATTGATTTTGCTAGAAATGGAAATTATATATTATTATCATTTTTATTTTGTATATTTAGTATTTATTTTAATGCCCTAGCTTGGAAAAAATATAGTTGCTTGGTTTGGTAAAACTAAAACTAATTTAATTTACTTTTATGTTCTTACAAATATTCTTAAATATGTACCAGGAGGCATTTGGCATTTCTTTGAAAGATACAACTTTCTAAAAGTCATTAGTAAACCTCAATTAGCTTTTTATTCGACACTAGTTGAGCCTTATTTTATGTTGTGTGCATCTTTCTTCTTAGCTTCAGTTGGGATAGTTTTTTTCCGCATTTTACTTTTTATTACTCATCCCATTGATATTTCTGAATAGAAAATTAATTTACCTAATTTTGCAAAGGTTTGAAATCTTAAAAGATAAATCCATTAGTTCCTTAGAAATTAACAATAAAAAGTATCGATTTGATGAAAGAATAAAAATTATTTCTTTCTTCCCTGCGAGAGCTTTTTTGATGGAGATTCTTTTTGTATTGTCAAAATTTATTGGATTTATTATTTGCTTTTATATTTTTAATTTAGAAATTCAATATACTATTTTTTATTTATGGGTAATTTTTTGTTTGTCCTGGGCTATTGGATTAATATTGCCAACAGCCCCATGAGGAGTGGTGGTATTTGAGGCTTGTTTTTCTTTTTTTGCGGAAAGAATATTCCACAAAATATAATTCTTGTAAGTTTAATTTATTTTAGATTGATATCTATCTCGGCAGATTTATTTATAGGTCTGCCCTTCTTAGTAAGAAAATTTTTAAAAATATTTTAGCTCTTTTTATCCAAGCTTGGAATTAACGTACTTGATGCTATCAGCCCCAAGACTGTTATAAATAATGCGGGTAATAGGGCTTCTGCCATTCGCTCATCTCCAGCATATTGATATATCCTTACAGATAAGGTATCAAAATCGAAAGGTCTAAGAATAAATGTAATTGGTAATTCCTTAATTGTGTCTACAAAGACTAAAAGTGATCCAACAAAGATTGGACCTTTTAATAGTGGAATATGTATCTTTTTGATAACACCAAACCAATTAGAGCCTAGTACCTTTGCAGCCTCATCTAAGGTTGGAGATATTCTTTCAAACCCAGAATCAAGAGAACCTTTTGAAATAGTTAAAAATCGAACTACGTAACCCCAGACCAGAAGGAATATGGCAACAAAATAGAACTTTGAATTGGAAATTGTTATTAATGATATAGCTAATACTGTGCCTGGGATTGCATATCCAATACCTGCCGGGAATATTATTAATCTTATAAGTAAATTCTTATTCTGACGATTAGTTAGCGTTAATATTAAAGAGAAAATTAATGCTACTAATGCAGCAATTATTCCAAGGCTAATAGTTCTAAAAGTAAGAGATATTAATTCTGTTGTGAATCCATTTTTTAACTGATCAATATTTAATAGGAACCAAGAAAATGGAATTCCAATAGAAAATAATGGTGGGAATAAAGTAAATAAATATGCTAAGTAAGATCTATTGCCTTTTAACTCAAATCCTAGAGAACTTAATGATGCAGGATTTTCACTCCAACGCTTTGTCTCCCTTCTTGAAATTTTTTCAAACAAAATTAAAGTAAAAACTATTATTAAGGCAACTAATGATAATCCAATAGCGCTCTTAGGATTACCTTCAATGATCCAATTTTCAGTTATACCTTTAGAAATACTTGGAATATTTAACAACTCAACAGTTCCTAATTCATTCATAACTTCCATACACATAAGGCTGATTCCTGTTATTAATGCAGGGAATGCCATTGGGAGAGCAATTTTAAAAAAGCTACCCCATGGCCCAACCCCTAACCCTCTACTAGCATTGATTTGATTAACTCCAAATTTATTAAAACTTTCGTTAGCGAGTAAAAAAACATAAGGGTAGGTAGTAATTGAAAGAATAAGAACTCCCCACCATAAACCAGTTATTTGGTAACCTAAGATACTTGCTAAATCCTGTGATACTGCTGTTAACAAATATGCTGGGGTTGCTAGTGGAATTAGTTGAAAAATACGAAGAGTTTTCCTTAATCTAAATTCGCAATTTGATAGTAACCAACCATTTAAGGTTCCTAAACCACCTCCAAAAAAACTTATAAAGATTAAAAGTTTTAATGTGCCAAATATTTCTTTTCTTCCAGCAATACCTAAAGAGAATTTTCCACCTAAAATAAAATCTATTCCTTCAATTAAGAAATTAAAAATTGGAATTATAAGAACAATTGCAACTATTAAAGATGCAACATTTAAAGGCTTTAAATCTGATAATAAATGCTTTGTTTTTTTAATAAAAATTTTTCAAATATTAAATAATACTTTATTATGCTTCTTCTTTATAATTAAATCTACAACAATCAAGCTGATTCTTAATAGTTTGATGATCTAAATCCTTTCCTATTAGAACAATTTTATTTGATTTTTCATTTTCCCATTCACAATCATCAAGAGAAAAACGTTTACCAGATAAATGAAAAATATGTTTTCTTTCGCTTTCCATAAACCATAAAATGCCTTTAGCTCTAAATACATTTTGTGAGATTTGATTATCTAAGAAATTTTGAAACTTTCTTAAAGAAAATGGATCATTCGTCTCAAAAGAAATAGATGTAAATCCCTCTATATTATTTATTGAATCATGTGAATGGGAAGAGTGATCATGTGAATGGGAAGAGTGATCATGTGAATGGGAAGAGTGATCATGAGAAGCTTTATTCCTATTCATCTTCTCTTTAAATTGAAAATTATCTGTTTCGAAAAGTCCCACACTCATTATTGTTTGCAAACCAACTTCACTATTAATCGATCTCAAAATTCTTGGTTCTTTTTTTATCCCATTAATGTATTGTTCTATCTTTTTCAAATGTGTATCAGTTACTAAATCACATTTATTTAGTAGTAAAATATCACCATATAAAATTTGTGAGTAGGCAACGCTAGAGTTTTTTAAATCAAAATCAAAGTTATCTGCATCAATAATAGTAATAATCGAATCTAATCTTACTTTTTCTCTAAGATCACCCCCGGCAAAAGTCATTGCTACAGGAAGTGGATCTGCGAGTCCAGTAGTCTCAACAATTAAATAATCTATTTTTTCAGGTCTGTCTAATATCTTAGAAACAGTATTTAATAATTCTCCGTTTATTGTGCAACAAATGCATCCGTTATTTAATTCGATCATATCTTCAGCAGTTTTTATAATTAATTCATTATCAATACCTATCTCTCCAAATTCATTAACTAAAACAGCCGTTTTAATTCCAACTTGATTTTTTAAAATGTGATTTAAAAGTGTAGTTTTACCTGAACCCAAGAATCCACTAATAATCGTAATAGGGAGTAAATTTCCTGCCATTTTGATGGTTATTTTGAAACTAATATAGTTTTATGAATTGTAAATTATTTTTCGAAAATATCATTAATTTCTGAAGCCATTGTTTGATCTAAATTAGTAATTCCGCCTAAATCATGAGTACTTAGTTTAATTATTACTTTTGAATAGACATTTTCCAAATTTGGATGATGGTTATGTTTCTCGCAAATTAAAGCAATCTTTGTCATAAAGGAGAATGCTTCTATAAAATTACTAAAATTAAATTCTCTTTCAATATGATTTGTCATAATTCTCCATCCTCCTATTTTGGTAGATAGTTCTTTTAATTCCTCATTTTCTAAAAGGTATGGTTTCATAACTATTTATTGTGACTGTTTACTATTATAGATACTTGATTTTTTTTCCCCAATAATATGTACACTAATACTTCTTTTTTTTGTACTAAATCGATGTTCCCATAAATAAATTGCTTGCCAAGTGCCAAGTATGAGTCTCCCTTTTTGAAAGCTTAAAGACAAATTAGTATTTGTTAAAGCAGTTTTAATATGAGCTGGCATATCGTCCTCTCCTTCTTGAAAATGTTCATAATATATCTCCTCTCTTTCTTTTGATAACGAGGTATGACAGTTGTACGGAACTATAGATTTAATGAACTTTTCTAGATCTTTAAGAACATTTGGATCTGCATTTTCATTAATAGTCAAACTGCAACTTGTGTGTAGTGAGGTTAAGCAAAAAATTCCTGAATCAAAATTACTTTTTTGTATGAATAAATTTAAATCATCAGTAATATCAGTGAAACCCTCCCCGTTGGTTATAAAGTTTAATTTTGAGAAAATTTGTTCCATAAATATTTAAAGTCCTAATAAGCAATATCCTATTATGAATATAGTTTGAAAATTTTATACTTAGAAAAATATTTTTGTCTTAAAATAATAGATAACTAAGTTAAATATTTTTGTCTGAAAAAGAATGGAATAAGCTTGGAGCTTATTTAAAGGAAACTCAAATATTAGGCTCAATTCAGAGTACTCTTTATTGGGATCAAAATACAGGTATGCCGAATAAAGGAGCGTCATGGAGATCTGAACAACTTACGTATATCGCAAAAATACTGCATAAGAGAAATTCCTCTGAAGAGTTTTCAGATTTAATTAAAGCTGCTCAGGATGAGTTTAGAGATGGCTTAGATAAATCATTAAATCAAGAAATTATTCGAAGTAAAAAAAGAAACCTTGAATTATTAATCAAGGAATTTAATAGGCAAAAAAATTTAGATCCTAAACTAGTTGAAGCACTTTCTAAAGCTAAATCAAAAGGTTATGAAAGTTGGCAAGAAGCCAAAAGAAAATCCGACTTTGAGATTTTCTTACCAATTTTTAAAAATTTGATTGAATTACGTATTGAAGAGACAAAACAAATATCAGATAAATACACACCTTGGGAAACTTTAGCTCAGCCTTTTGAGCCGGATTTAACTCTGGAGTGGTTAAATAAAATTTTTCAGCCACTTAAAGAAGCTATCCCATCTCTAATGAGTGATCTCAATAAATCAGAAAAGTACCATTGGGATTTAAGTCCTAAATCTCAGCAAAATTTATGTTCTAAATTACTTGATGAGTTTGGGAGAGATGAAAATCTACTAGTTGTTGCAAAATCTCCCCATCCTTTTTCTATTACTTTAGGCCCAGATGACTATAGGATTACTACTAGAGTTGTAGAAGGGGAACCCTTATCAAGTTTTCTAGCTACTGCGCATGAGTGGGGACATTCGATTTATGAGCAGGGTTTGCCATCTCAGAGTCATCAATGGTTTGCGTGGCCTTTGGGTCAAGCAACATCAATGGGTGTTCATGAAAGCCAATCTTTATTTTGGGAAAATAGGATAGTTAAATCAAAATCTTTTTCTAAAAGGTTTTTCAAACATTTTGTTTCTGAGGGTTGTTCTTTAAATAATCATTTAGAACTATGGAAATCTATTAACCATTTGAAACCAGGTTTAAATAGAGTTGAGGCAGATGAATTAAGCTATGGGTTGCATATTTTAATTAGAACTGAACTTGAAATAGATTTAATTGAAGGAGGTCTAGAAGCGAAAGATGTACCATCAGAATGGAACAAAAGATATGAGGAACTTTTAGGGATTAGGCCATCAAATGATGCTGAGGGTTGTTTGCAAGATGTTCATTGGAGTGAAGGAGCATTTGGATATTTCCCTTCGTACTTATTAGGTCATCTTATAAGTGCACAAATCTCTTCGCAAATGGAAAAGGAAATAGGATTAATTGATAATTTAGTTGAAGATGGAGAATATGAAAAAATAATTTTATGGTTAAAAAATAATATTCACAACTATGGAAGATCTGTTAACTCTATGAAACTAGTGAAAAATGTAACTGGAGAAGAACTAACATCAAAGTACTTTGTTAATCATTTGAGATCGAAAATAAAAGATTTCTGCTAAAAATTTACGTTTTAGAATTTGATTGAGTGTGAGGATGTAGGATAAATAAAAATAATTTTTTGATGGCAAACCTTAATCAACCCCCAAGTAGAGTTACCCCAAATTTATTGCATATTTTAGATGCTTTTACAGACAATACAAAATCAATCGTTAATACAATTGTTGAGTTAAATTCTAATACTATAAATAAGTATGAGTTAATTACTGAAACGGGACATTTGAAACTTGATAGAGTTGGTTATTCATCACTCGCATACCCTTTTGCTTATGGATGTATTCCAAGAACTTGGGATGAGGATGGTGATCCTCTTGATATTGAAATAGTTGGTGTTACTGAACCACTAGTGCCAGGTTCAATCGTAGAGTCAAGGATAATTGGAGTGATGAAATTTGATGATGGAGGAGAAGTTGATGACAAAGTAATTGCTGTCCTATCAGATGATAAGAGAATGGATCATATTCATACTTTTGAGGATCTTGGGGAACATTGGCTTAATGAGACAAAGTATTATTGGGAACATTATAAAGATCTAAAAAAACCAGGGACATGTACTGTTAATGGCTTTTATGGAATTGAAGAAGCTGTAAAAGTAATTCAAGATTGTGAATCTAGATATCAAAAAGAAATTGAACCTAAATTAGTTGATTAACAAAAATTACTTCTCTCTAAATTGTTCAAATATTTCCGAAAGAATTTTATCAGCCCCCTGAAGTTTTAGCTTTTCAGCTAATTTCTTACCAACTTCCTCTGGATATTTAATATTTCCTATCGATTCATCTTTTATAAGTCTTTTCCCATCAATAGATGCGACCATTCCTGTTAGGGCTATTTCATCATTTTGAATACTACTATTAACTCCTATAGGAACTTGACATCCCCCTTCAAGTTCTCTTAAAAAAGATCTTTCTGCTAAACATCTTTGGCTCGAGACCTTATCTTCTAGGACACTTATAATTTTAAGAACTTCTTTATCATCAGATTTACATTCAATTCCTAAAGCACCTTGGCCAACGGCATGAAGGGAAATCTCATTAGGAATAATTTGGTGAATTCTTGATTCAAATCCTAATCTTTTTAAACCCGCTGCAGCCAGAATAATACAGTCAAATTCTCCTGAATCTAGTTTTTCTATTCTTGTAATAACGTTCCCCCTAATATCTTTGAAGTCAAGATGCGGAAATTTATATCTTAATTGAGCAAGTCTCCTTAAGGAGCTTGTTCCAACAATTGAACCTGGAGGTAAACTTTCTAATTGATAAATTTTATTTTTTTTATTAACTACTAAAGCATCTGAAGGATCTTCTCTTTTTGTAATACATCCTAATGTAAGTCCATCAGGTAAATTAGTTGGCAAATCTTTTAATGAATGTACTGCAATATCTGCATGACCTATAAGCATTTGAGCTTCAAGTTCTTTTGTAAAAAGTCCTTTATCTCCTATTTTTGCTAATGCGACATCGAGAATTTTGTCACCTTGGGTTGCCATGGCCTCTATAGATACCTCCAAGGAAGAGATATGTTTTTCTAACTGCTCTTTAACCCATACTGTTTGTACCATTGCCAATTTACTTCTTCTACTAGCTATCTTTAATTTTAATTTAGTCATTAAATATTGGTTTAATTAGGTTTAAGATATAGTCACATCTACTTTAAGATAATGTTTGGTAATATTTGTAACCTTAAAAATTTAATTTAACTTTTTTATTTAATATATTCTTTTAAAACTCCATTTCTGTTTGGATGTCTAAGCTTTCTAAGCGCTTTTGCTTCTATCTGTCTAATTCTTTCTCTTGTAACATCAAAAATTTGTCCTATCTCTTCAAGAGTTTTCATCCTTCCATCATCAATTCCATATCGCAACCTTAGGACATCCCTTTCTCTAGGACTTAGAGTGGCTAAAACTCCCTCTAAATCTTCTCTTAATAAAGTTTTAGATACATCTTGCTCTGGATTCTCAATATCAGCCTCTATAAAGTCTCCAAGTCTTGAATCTTCTTCTTTCCCAATAGGCGTCTCTAGGGAAATTGGAAGCTGAGCACTTTTAGCTATAAATCTTAATTTTTCGATAGTCATTTCCATACTTTCAGCGATCTCTTCTTCACTAGGCTTTCTCCCGAATTCTTGACTAAGAACTTTTGTTGTTTTTTTAATCCTTGAAATTGTTTCATATAAGTGAACAGGTAATCTGATAGTTCTACTTTGATCTGCTATCGCTCTTGTTATTGCTTGGCGAATCCACCAAGTAGCGTAAGTAGAAAATTTATAACCTTTTTCATGGTCAAATTTTTCCGCAGCCCTTATCAAGCCTAAGCTCCCTTCTTGTATTAAATCTTGAAAAGATAAACCTCTATTCATGTATTTCTTGGCAATAGAAACAACTAGTCTTAAATTAGATTGCACCATCTTTTCTTTTGCTCTTCTCCCTAAAAGCAATCTTCTTCTGAATTTAGAAAGAGGCATGTCTATTAATTCAGCCCATTCTTTAACTGAAGGGAAATATCCTTTCTCAGACTCGTATTGTGTCGCTAACTCCTCGAGTTGAAGTAGATCAGCTATTTTTCTCGCTAGTTCAATTTCTTCATCGGGTCTTAATAATCTAATTCTTCCAATTTCCTGAAGATAAACTCTTATCGAATCTTCTGTGTATATTCCCTTTGGTCCAAGCTTTACGTTCCCAAGACCTTTAGCCTCTTCATCAGAACCATTAAATTCTTCAGTATTTTCAATATTTCTTTTATCGTCGACGGAATTTTGTTGCGAGTTTTGAATTAGATCTTTATCAGGGATGATTTCTCCATCTTTTTGACTGGTTTCTAAATTTGAATCAATTTTTTTATTAATTTTTTTCTTAGAACTAGGATTAAAATTTTTTGATTTTGCTGCAACTGGGCACATAATGGACTCCTTTCTACGGTGAATTTAACTAGGTAAAAGTTTAATTAGGGCGATTTTATACATTTAGTAGTAAAATTTGCCTTAAAGATTGAACATCTAACTCACAAAAATTGTGTTTAGATAATTTTTTTTTAAAATTGTTGAAAAATTTAAATAGTGTTATAGATTACCTAAAGTAAAAAGTCTTAGGATTTCTCAGACAGGCAGATCAATTTCGGATTTTTCACTTAATGATCAAAGCTTCATGTCTCCCTTAAGAACAGAGTACTTACAATGTGCAAAAACACTTTGTGGAATGTTCAACAATCCAATACTAAGAAAAAGTTTTGATGCCGGCAAGTAATAATTTATCAAACACATCTTTTAAATTTGAGATTTTGCTTGATATAGGTAGTTATAGTAATAGTTTTTCTTATTTAGATGGTAATAATCTTGGTGTAGAAATTGGAGATATTGTTTCAGTAAGACTTAAGGGAAGACTCTTGAATGGACTAACTATTTCTAAAAGTCCTTTTTTTAAAACAGATAAAAATAAAAAAGATTTTGATGAAGAATCTAATTTTGAATATTTATCTATACAAAGCATTGTCCAAAAAAAAGTGATTCAAGATTGGTGGAGAGAATGGTTGGAGGATCTAGCTTTGTTTTATAGGGTAAGTAGTTTAAAAATGTTTAAAACAGCTTTCCCCCCTGGATGGATTGGTAAACATAAAAAATTATCTCAAAACTTTAAATATCAAATATGGATTGAATCTCAAATAGATTTGGGATTCAATAATGATGACTTAACAAAGAGAGAACTTTCATTAATAGATATTTTGCGTCTTAAAGGGAAATGGCAAAGCGAATTATTAAGGATTGGTTTTAATTCCACAATTATAAATTCAATGGTTAGTAAAAAACTACTAATAAAGACTAAAAGAAAAAAAATAGTTAGTACTAAATTAAGTTCCTTTAAAAATGATTGTATTAAATTAAAAAGACCAAATCTTACTCAGGAACAAAAAAAAATATATAAGGAAATGCAAGAGATGATACCGGGAGATGTCTGTTTGCTATGGGGAGAAACAGGTTCAGGAAAAACAGAAATTTATATGAGAATGGCGGAAGATCAACTACTTAATAAAAACAGCTGTTTAATACTGGCTCCAGAAATTGGCTTAATTCCTCAACTTATTGATAGATTCAGTACAAGATTTCAAAATGAGGTTTTTGAATATCACAGTAATTGCTCTTCGAGGCATAGAACTTTAGTTTGGAAAAAGATAATAGATGAAGATGAACCTCTTATAGTTATCGGGACAAGGTCCGCAGTATTCCTTCCTATTCAGAATTTAGGCTTAATAATTATGGATGAAGAACATGACGTTTCATATAAGCAAGACAGCCCAATGCCTTGTTATGACGCGAGGGATGTCGCTCTTGAAAGAGTAAAAAGAAATCCAGCAAAGCTAATTTTCGGAAGTGCAACTCCATCAATGAGAACTTGGAAAAGAGTTGTTTTTGAAAAAAAGTTAAAGATGCTGAGAATGAAAGAAAGAATATCTCTTACTGAAATACCGGAAATTAAAGTTGTTGATATGCGTTGTGAATTTAAAAAGGGAAATACAAAAATCTTTTGTGGCGAATTATTAGAATTAATTTCTCAGCTTAAAGAGAATCAGGAACAAGCAATAGTTTTGATTCCTAGAAGAGGTTATAACGGTTTTCTAAGTTGTAGAAATTGTGGATTTATAGTAAATTGCCCTAATTGTGATGTACCTTTATCTGTTCATGTAGGCTCAAAAGGTAAAAAGTGGCTTAGCTGTCACTGGTGTGATCATAAAGCAAAACTTATCAATACTTGTCCAGATTGCGAATCAAATGCCTTTAAGCCTTTTGGTATTGGAACTCAAAGGGTTATTGAGTTCTTGAATAATGAATTTCCTGAACTGAGGGTACTCCGTTTTGATAGAGACACCACCTCAGGTAAAGATGGTCATAGAAATATTCTTTCAAAGTTTGCTAATGGGAATGCAGATATTCTTGTAGGGACTCAAATGTTAGCAAAAGGTATTGATATCCCCAATGTTACTCTTTCAGTGGTTATTGCCGCAGATGGATTACTTCACCGACCAGATATTTCAGCAGAAGAAAAATCATTACAATTATTTCTACAATTAGCAGGCAGAGCAGGCAGAGCTAAAAAATCAGGAAAGGTTATCTTTCAAACGTATAAACCAAGTCATCCTGTGCTTTCATATCTCAAAAATAGAAATTACGAGGGATTTTTATCCGAAAGCTCGAAATTAAGAAAAGATGCAAAATTATTCCCTTTTTGTAAGGTATGCCTTTTAAAAGTTTCTGGCGAAAACTTCGAACTTACGGAAATAACTGCGGCTAAGCTAGCGAAATATATGATAAGTTTTTGTAAAGATAATAAATGGACGGTAATTGGTCCTGCTCCAAGTTTAATTGCAAAGGTTGGTAATAAATTCAGGTGGCAAATATTAATACATGGCCCAGAAAATTCGGAATTCCCTTTGCCTGATAGGTCTAATCTTTGGCAAAAAATTCCTAAAAATGTGTTTTTATCAATCGATTTGAATCCGGTAGAGTTATAGCTAACTAGATGGAAGTTCTGGAAAGTTAGATCCTATTTGGTATCTATAAAACCTTAAAAAATAAGCAATTGATATTAATAACAAAATAATTAAAAATCCTAATAATAATTTGTTCCAATTCCAAAATGAGAACTCCAGACTATTTAATTCTCCAGGGATTAATTCCCACTTTATAAAATTATTAGATACTTCTACATTAGAATTTTCTAGGTCTCTCACTCTAACTTTATTTGGGTTAACAATATTGAGAGTCAGTTCTAAATCTTCTACATATAAAAGATTTTGAAGATCAAAATCTACTCTGAAGTTATATTTTTTTAAAAAGAAAAAATTATTTTCAATACTGTCAATTTTTAGATCAGTTGACTCTCCTAAAACTTCACCGGCTATTTTTTGTATTTTATAAAGAGTTTCTTGAGCGCTTTCCATACTTAGATTTTTATTTTTAAATGAAAAATCCAATTCTCCTGTTGATATTTCTCCATCAGGAAAAATTTCTTTGATTTTTTGTTCGAAATTTATTTGCCAAGGAAATTTTTTAATATATTTGCTTTCAATTTCGAAATTATTATTAATTGAGTCAATCTCACTAATATCTATAGTGTCTTCAACTTTAACGCACCCGCTTAACAGTGGAATTAGTAATAATAATAATAAAGAAATGATAAATATAAATCCTTTCTGAAATGGCTTTGTTTGACCAGTTGGAATATTTGATGTATCAATAAACTTTTTTTCTTTCTTCTGATTATTAGGTTTTAGAGAGGTAAGAGATGTTTTGTCTAAGGCAGGATTACTTTCAAAAGTAATATTCCAATTCTCAGGTTTTTTAATTTCAGGAGAATCGATAATCTCCATTAAATACTTTGCATTTTCTCGCACTTTAAAATCAAGAGATTTTAAAAGTTCTTTGCAAAATATTTTTGCCTCTTCCTTTTTATTAATGCCCGATAGGGCTGTAATTAGTATGGTTCGTAAATTTGCACCTTCTTTACTGGAGGGAGGGTAAGATTCGATTATTGGGTATAAATATTCAATACAGAAATTATATTCACCTTTAATAAGAGCTAACTCTGCCTTTTCAACAACTTGCTTGTATGAATCCATTCTCAAGCATTAATCATTGTTCCAATACCTGAATTTGTGAAAATTTCTAGAAGTAATGAATGTTCAATCCTTCCGTCAATTATATGGGCAGCTTTTACTCCTTGAGCAAGGGCTCTAATACAACATTCCGTTTTTGGTAGCATGCCATTAGAAACAATATTTTTTTCAATAAATTTTCTGGCCTCTTTTAGATTGATTTGTTTTGCGAGACTATTTGGGTTATCTCTTTCTTTTAGTATCCCTGGAGTATCAGTTAAAAGAATAAGTTTTTCTGCATTTATTGCAGCAGCAACTTCGCCTGCTACGAAATCAGCATTGATGTTATGAGAAATGCCATCTGCTGTAGATCCAATACTTGATATAACAGGAATATATCCTTTCGTAATAAGAGGATCTAATAAATCAGGGTTGATTTGTGTTACCTCTCCAACTAATCCATGACTTCCATCTCCTAATTCTCTTGACTGAATTAAGTTACCATCGAGTCCTGAAATTCCTACAGCTAATGAACCTGTTTTATTGATCCCCCTAACAATCTGTTTATTTACTCTTCCCATAAGCACCATCTCAACTATTTCCATTGTTTTCTCATCGGTAACTCTTAACCCATTTTCAAATTTTGGTGATATTTCTAATTTGTTTAGCCAACGATTGATTTCGGGACCACCACCATGTATAACGACTGGGTGTACACCTACACTTGATAATAGAGCAATATCTCTGAAGAAAGCTTCTTTTAATTTTTCATCTTCCATAATAGAACCACCATACTTAACAACAATTTTTCTACCTGAAAAACTTTGTATGTATGGAAGTGCCTCGCTTAATATTGATACTCTTAGGGAATCATCCATCATGAAAAGAATATTTAATAAAAGAAAATCAAATCAAATTCCTTTTCATTATCGTTCATAATAAATTCTGATTCAAGACCTTTGACGAAAAACCTGTTTAATCTCTCTTGTTTCTCAATCCATTGTTCAAAGGGGACATCATTGATTTCAAAATGCATCTTAAAACCATTCTTTTCTTCTTTTGTAATTTCTTCAATCTCTTTAAGTTGGGGAGGATTATCTTCATTCCATAAATTTAAGGCCTCTAATGAAGATTCAAGATGCGCTTTTATTCCATACCTCCATCTGGTTACATCTCTAACCAATTCGGTTAATTCTTTGGGTCTATTAAATTTATTTTTCTTAAAATCATTTCTATTTACTAATTTAACTGGAGGTATTTCAGAAGTTTTCAAACCAAGTCCAATTAGTAAAATAGGGACTCCATAAAAAAACGTAGGCACGCTTAGATTTACTGAATCAGTAAAATAAGCTGTCATCCCAATAAAAGCCAAAACACCTCCTGCGACTGTTATTATGTTTGCAGGAGATAGGTATTTCTTCATTTTGTTTTATTAGAAAAGTTATTTTATACTATGCAAGATCATAATTCTACAAATCAAGAAGATTTAATTTTAAAACTTGATCAAGATAGAGCATGGTTGTTAGAGAATCTTGATAAAGGTAAATGGTCAGAGATTAGGGGTGAACTGGCTGATCTTGAAAGAAAAATAAGCAAACTTATTATACGTGTTCAAGAATCAAATATTGAGACTTGATTTTAAAAGGGTATTTCGTCAACTTCAGGGACTAAAGGAGAGGTGTTCCATTGTGAATTTTCGGTATTTCCCGGTTTCTCTTCAGAAGAATTGCTATTGTTGCTATGAGAAATGTTAGTTTCTTTTTTCTCTGAGGTTATTTGTACTCCAGGACTTATATTATGAATTCTTGAAGCTGTCAGTTCAGGCTGCTTTTCCTTAGTGCCATCTTTTCTGGTTACTGAGTTCATTCTTAGACGTCCCTCAATAACTATGTTTTGACCTTCTTTTAATTCTCCCACCATTTCTTGCGCAATAGTACCCCAACCTAAAACTTTTAATTCTCTAAATGGATCTTCATCGCGTAATCCTTTGAAATTAACGCTCATTTCAGCAATGGGTGTTTTATTCTCTTTGGTATATCTCATCTGAGGAGCGCTATTTATTACGGCTTGAATTAAACAATGATTCATTAACTTTCTATTTAATTACAAATATATTGATGCACAATTCAGAAAATTGCCACGAAAATGTTTGGATCCTTTCAGGAACTTCAGATGGACCAGTCATAGTTAACAAACTATTAAAACTTAATTATGTAGTGTTTGTAAGTGTTGTCACGCATAAAGCAAGTAAATCTTACGTTGAAAATTCAAAGTTACACATCATTACAGGAAAATTAAATGATTCAAGTGAAATCATCAACTTTATTGAAAAAAATAAAATTAATTATGTAATAGATGCAACTCATCCATTTGCTTTAATTATTTCTCAAAATCTAGATGAAGCATGTAAAAAAATCAAAAAGCCTCTTTTGGCTTTTGAGAGAAAATCGGAAATAAAAACATTTAAAAACTTTAACTACATAAAGGATTTAAAAAATATAAACAAGGAAGTTTTAGTAAATAAAAATATTCTTTTAGCAATAGGATCTAGATTACTAAATGAGACGGCAAGTTATTATTTAAAATGTGGTGCAAATGTATTTACAAGAGTAATTCCAACATATGAAAGCATATCCAAAGCTTTTGCCTCATGTATAAAAAATTCAAACATAGCAATACTCGAACCTAGTAAAAACAAAGGAAACATTTTAGAAAAAAAACTATGTGATCATTGGAAGATAGATTATATACTTTGCAGAGATTCTGGAAGTTATGCACAAATGAATTGGGAGGAAATTGTTTATAAAAGTGATATGAATTTATTTTTAGTAAAAAGGCCAAACCTAAAAATTAGAAACTCGCTTATATTTTTTGATTATGATAAGTTGATAAATCAATTAACTGGTAAAAACATCACTTTAGGATGAAGAAAGTTTTACTTTTGGTAGCAACTGAATGTAATAAAAAAGCAGCTAAAAAAATAGCTAAATTATTACTCAAAAAAAAGCTTGCAGCGTGTGTCTCATTAAAAGAGATTAATTCCATTTATGAGTGGAAAGGAAAAATTGAGGAGGTTAATGAGTTGGAAATTATAATAAAAAGTAAACCAGAATTGAAAAATGCTTTGGTAGTTTTCTTACAAAAGCAGATATCTTATGATGTTCCTCAAATTATTTATAAAAAGTTTAATTCTGAAAAAAAATATTCTAATTGGGTAAATAAATCTTGTTCAAATCAAGTGAGTCCGTAATAACTTTTGAAGATTAATATTAGATCTAGAACCTAACTGAGTAATTATATGACCAGCGCATATTGAGCCTATTTCTCCGCACTTTTTTAAAGAATAATTATTAATTAGTCCATGTATAAATCCACCAGCATAAAGATCTCCTGCGCCGGTTGTATCAATAATTTTTCCTAATATTTTTGGTTTTATTTCTTCAGACTTGCCTTTATTGACAACTAAAGAACCATTACTTCCTAAAGTGATTATTACTAATTCACATATTGAAGAAATAGATTCTTGGCATCTTTGTAAATCATTTTCTTGAAATAGACTCAAAACTTCTGATTCATTACAAAAAACTATATCAATGTAGTTTTCAATTAATTCTAAGAAACTTTCTCGATGCCTATCTACACAAAAAGAGTCCGATAATGAAAGTATTATTTTTGTATCGGATTCTTTGGCAAGCTTTGCAGCTTGAAGAAAGGCATTTTTGGCTAAATCACTATCCCATAAGTATCCTTCCAAGTATAAATATTTGCTATGTGCTATTAACTTATAATTTACATCTTTAGGTTCAAATTCAATTGAAGCCCCCAAATATGTGCACATTGTTCTTTGCGCATCTGGAGTTATAAAAATTATTGAATGTGCACTTGAGGGTCCTTTATCTATTGGCGGGGTGTTAAAAATAGTATTACTTCTTTTAATATCAGTAGAGAAGAAATTTCCAAAATTGTCATTCTTTACTCTTCCAATAAATTGAACATTATTATCTAATTCAGCCAAGCATACGACAGTATTAGCAGACGACCCCCCTGATATTTTTTTAATTACTGTGCAATGTTCTAATAAATCTTCAGATTCATTAGAGTTGATAAGATTCATAGATCCTTTTTTGAGGGTATTTATCTCTAAAAATTCATCATCCACATTAACAATAATATCAACTATTGCATTTCCTAATCCAATAAGGTCTATATCTTTTTTTAGATCAAAAAGGTTGTTTTTTTCTATCATTGAGATCAGATTTCTTGATTATCTTAGAAGAGCTCTTTTAGGACCATGGATTGGGTCTTCAATTACTATGGTTTGATCTCTGTTTGCGCCTAATGAAACAATCGCAATTGGGACTTCCATTAATTCAGCAAGAAATCTGAGGTAATTCATAGCATTTTCAGGGAGATCAGATAGTTTTCTGCAATTAGCAGTCGAGCATTGCCATCCTTTTAATTTTTTAAAAATTGGTTTACATTTTTTTAGGTCATCAGAATTTGTGGGGAAATAATCTATTTCTCTACCATCTAATTCATATGCAATACAGACTTGAATTTCATCTAACTCATCTAGCACATCTAATTTTGTTACTGCCAAACAATCAAGACCATTTACATAAACAGCGTATTTGCCAATAATTCCATCAAACCAACCACATCTTCTTCTTCTTCCAGTTGTGGTTCCAAATTCACTCCCTCTATCACAAAGTTGATCGTTAATACTTCCTTGTAATTCTGTTGGGAATGGCCCCTCACCAACTCTCGTAGTGTATGCTTTCGCTACTCCTATTACCCTATCTATTAAAGTTGGTCCAACTCCAGCACCAATACAAGCACCTCCTGATATCGGATTTGATGAAGTCACATAGGGATATGTTCCATGATCCAAGTCAAGTAATGTCCCCTGTGCCCCTTCAAAAAGAATATTTTTTTTATTTTTTGCAGCAGCATGAATAGTTCTTGTACAGTCAACTACATGCTTTGATAGTCTTTGTCCATAATCAAGATATTCTTCAATTATTTCATCTTTATTAAGGGGAGCAATGCCATATATTTTTTCTAGAAGTCCATTCTTTTCTTTAAGAGGGATCTCAATCACATCTCTTAATCTATCTTCATTAAGCAAATCTCTTATCCTTATCCCATTTCTTTGTGATTTATCAGCATATGTTGGGCCAATCCCTCTCCCTGTTGTTCCAATTTTATTGGAACCTCTATCAGCTTCCATAGCTTCATCTAATAAACGATGATAGGGCATGGTGACATGTGAGGTTGATGAAATTTTTAATCCTGATATATCTATTCCATTATCAATCAACATATCTATTTCTTTGAGTAATATCTTTGGGTCTACAACTGTTCCAGATCCAATTAGGCAAATTGTTTCTCTATAAAGTATTCCAGATGGAATTAAATGTAATTTTAAAACCTTATCATCGACAACTATAGTATGTCCTGCATTTACCCCACCTTGATAACGAACAACAACATCTGCCGAACGACTTAATAAATCGGTTATTTTACCTTTTCCTTCGTCACCCCATTGGGCTCCGATTACAACAACATTAGCCAATTTTAGAAGAGCATTATTTTTGTACGAATATATAATATATTCAAAATTATAGAATAACTTTAAAAAAGTAAATCATTTGTATTAACTTTCTCTGAGAACCATTTTTTCGGCAAGAGTGAATTCTTTAGTTAAACGCTCTTTAAGCTTATCTGGTAGAGGCCTAGTTGCAAAGTTTTTGTAATGACCTGCCATGGCATTTAATGCTGTCTGCATTGTAGTAAATGATTGAGTTTTATTAACCATGCCTCTGTTTCTGTATCTAGAAATATAATCAGTTATTAGAGCAAGTGATTCATCTCTAACCTTATCCTTATCAGGAGAATCTTTTGGAGTTTCAACGGCAATTTTTAGGGTTTTAACAACTGATATTGTGTCTTTTGCATAATCACCTGTCATAGAAGTCTTTGCTGCATATGATGGAGAATTAAATATTGTAAAAAAAACAGATATACAAATAACAAAAGATATTGCTTTTACAAAAAATCTAGAAAATAATTCAGTCATCTTTTTAACTAACATAACTTAACTCCGAATAAATTTTAGTTTTTAGAATTTTTATTGTACATTACTTTTGATTCGGAAATAAATTTCTCTAATAAATTTTTAGATGCTATTTTAATTTTACTTTTGCTTGATCTAGAGAAGAATTCTACTTCTTTATTAATTGAGTCTCTGCCAATAATTATTTGAAAAGGAATTCCAATTAAATCTGCATCTTTAAATTTCACTCCTGCTCTATCATCTCGGTCGTCAAGGAGAACATCGATTTGGTTGCTTATAAACTCTTCATAAATCTCTTGAGTAAGTGCTTTTTGAATGGGATCTTTCAAATTAGTTGGAATAATTAAAATCTCAAACGGAGAAATTTGAATTGGCCAAGAAATACCATTTTCATCATGATTCTGTTCAATTGCTGCCTGGGCTATCCTTGTTACGCCTATTCCATAACAACCCATCCATAAATTTTTCAATTGACCATTCTTATCAGAAAACTTTGCATTTAATTTCTCACTATATTTTTGGCCTAATTGAAAAATATGTCCAATTTCGATACCTCTTCTTTCTTTTAATTCTTCATTACTTTCCTGGCTGATGCAATCTCCTTTTTTTGCATTCCTTATATCTGATATTAAAAACTTTTTCTCAATAAATGAAAACGCACGGAATACTTTGTGAAAATCAACTTTATTACCACCACTCACAAAAATTGAAAGACTACTGGCGGAGTAGTCAGCGATTCTTATCCAACTTTTATCCCAACTGGAATTAATTTTTATTGTTTCATCATTTATGTCTGGCCCAATAAAACCTAATGGAAAATTAGTTAGATTTTTATTAATAATGGCATTGTCATCGACTATTTTTAGGTGAATCAAGTTTGAAATATATTTTTTGTTTATCAAATTAAAAAGCTTGACTTCATTAATATTTTGATCTCCTCTAATACATGCGAGGATTGGGACTTCAGATTTATCTTCAAATTTTGCAAGGAATATAACGACTTTAATTATTTGACTTGCATCTAAATTATTATTTTGACAAATATCAACAATCGATTTTTGATTAGGGGTTTCTATCCATTCTTCATGGGATCTTATTAAAGGAATCTCTTTGGATGGTAAAGAAACCGCTTTTTCAATATTGGCCGCATATGAACCACTCTCAGTAAATAAAATAGAATCTTCCCCTGCATCTGCTGTTACCATAAACTCTTTAGATGCTGCTCCTCCAATTGCTCCACTATCGGCATCCACGCCGACTGTATCTAATCCACAATTTTTAAAAATATTTTCATAAGCTTTTTCCATTTTTTCGTAAAAAGAAGCTAAATCTTCTTTTGAAGAGTGAAAAGAATAAGCATCCTTCATTATAAATTCCCTACTCCTCATTAATCCAAATCTAGGTCTTATTTCATCTCTAAATTTTGTTTGTATTTGGTAAAAACATAAAGGCAGCTGTTTATATGAATTTATCATTTCTGATGCAATACTTGTAATGACTTCTTCATGTGTAGGCGCCAAGCCAAATTCTTTTCCTTGTCTATCCTTTAAATTAAACATTATGCCTTCTCCCGCAGTGTAACCTTCCCATCTTTCACTTTTTTTCCATAATTCTGCTGGGTGGAGTTGGGGTAAAAGTAATTTCGAACAATAAATATTATTAAGTTCCTTTTCAATTATGGTAGATATTTTTTCGATTACTCTAAGCATTATTGGCATGTATGCATAGATGCCACTATTAACTCTGCGAATATACCCCCCTTTTAAGAGTAATTGATGAGAAATAATTTCTGCTTCAGAAGGAGTATCACGAAGCGTCGCCAGAGGAAATGAGGTGGTGACGCGCATATAAATGAATTTACTATATTATTAATTTTATCAATTAACTTGTAAAAATAATTAAAGTGTCTTGAGTCCCTAAAGGCAGGTAGTTTAGATTTATCCTTTCTGCTAATTTCTTCAATAATAAAACTTAAAACTTTTAGGTAGTTTCATTAACCTTGATGGCATTTTAATAAAGTTATGGACAATATAGATTCCAATATTTCTAGTTCAGAAGAATTAGTTGGTATTGATGAAGTTCAAAAATTTCTTAACCGATCAAGAGCCTCTGTTTACCGGTATACAAATACCGATCTAAGGAATTTAAATCCTAGTTTCAACCCAAGAAAATTAAATCCTGAATATAGAACAGATCAAAAAGAGCCATTACGTTTTCACCCTAATGAAATTGCTAGATTTGCAAAAGATATTTTAAGAATTAAAGAAGTAACTGTAGAAGTTTTTAATTCTCCATCTTCTGCAGCTCAAAATACTCTTTTACAAATTCTTGAAGAATTAAAAAGTATTAGATCTATACTAGAAAAAAATTAGTTTAAAAAGAAATTTTTAATTATATTTTGATTTATTGACTTTTTAATTGTAAAATAATTTTGTTAAGTTTATTACTCAACTTCTAACAAGTAAAACTCTTGAAATATACAAATTCAAAGCAGTTTGTCGAAGGTAAATTGAGCAAGAATTCTTCTCTCATTACTATTTCAAGTGAATTGGTAAGAGATGATGATGATGACCCCTTAAGTATGAGAAGTCTCTCAATATCTTTTCTAGGGATAGTGATAGCTTTTCTGACAATTTTATTGCCTTCAATTAGTATTTTGCTTGGTAGACCTTTATCTCAAGGAAATGAGATTACTTCTTCTCACTTAATAAAAAAAGATGGATCTTAGTTTGATTCCTCCATCTCCAATGAAGGGAATAGTAAATTTAGTAGTTGAAATACCTGCTGGCAGCAGGAATAAATACGAATATTGTTCTCAAGCAGGAATCATGGCACTCGATAGGATTTTACATTCTTCAGTAAGATATCCATTTGATTATGGCTTTATTCCAAATACCCTCGCTGATGACGGAGCCCCTCTAGATGCGATGGTAATTATGGATGAGCCAACATTCGCAGGTTGTTTAATTAAAGCAAGACCTATAGGAGTTCTGGATATGTATGACTGCGGGCAATATGATGGAAAACTTTTATGCGTTCCTATATCTAATCCTAGGCAGGAGAATATTACGAGCATTAGTCAAATAGCTACTAATCAATTAGAAGATGTTGCGGAATTTTTTAGAACAAGTAAAGGTTTAGACGGAAGGACAGTTCAAATAGATGGTTGGAGAGATTCTGAAGTAATTGAGGAACTTCTCCGAAAATGTACATCTTCAAAAAAGAAAACCTTTAAGGTTCTAAAAAAATCATCAATAGTAAAATAAATTGAAAAAGGTCATTTTCTATAGCTACCCAAAATGCTCATCATGTAGAAAAGCTTCAAAATGGCTTGATCAAAATAATATTGACTATCAATTTATAGATATAGTTAAAGATCCTCCTTCAACTAAAATTTTAGAACTTGCATTAACACAATTTTCCTTAGATATAAAAAAAATATTCAATACAAGAGGTAAGAGTTTTAAATCAATCAATATTAATATTTTTGACTTAACAAGAAAGAAAATTATTGATCTATTATCAAATGATGGGAAATTAATAAAACGTCCATTTTTAATAATTAATGAAAGTAAATTTATACTTGGATTCAATGAGTCTGAATATGCCGCTAACTTCAAATAGAGCTTTAATTTTATAATTTTAAAAATTTTATGAATTCCTCATATAAAAATATAATTCTTGAATGGGGTCCATTGCTTTGCTTGACTTTTTTTGTTTCTTCTTGCAGATCTTTTTTAGCGGAACCTCGGTACATTCCCTCAGGTTCAATGCTACCTGAATTACAAATTAACGATAGATTGATTATTGAAAAAATTTCTTTAAAGAACAAATCACCTCAAAGAGGAGATATTGTTGTTTTTAAATCACCTTTTTCTTTCGATGAAAAACTTGTCATGTCAAGGTCTAACTCTTTACCAAATAATAGTTATTGCTTCTTTATGAGTTTCCCTCCAATGTCATTCATTCCTGGTTTAAGAGATCAAGCTTGTGATGCTTATATAAAAAGAGTTGTAGCATTGCCTGGAGAATTAGTAAGTGTAAATGTTAAAGGTGAGGTGATAATAAATAATAAAAAAATTTTTGAGCCCTATGTTACTAATTTCTGTTCCGAGTCCTTTTTTACTAATTGCGGAGAATTTAAAAGTTTGAAAGTACCTAAGGATCATTTTTTGGTCTTAGGTGATAATAGATCAAATAGCTGGGATGGAAGGTATTGGCCTGGAGGTAAATTTCTTCATAAAAAGGAAATAATTGGGAAAGCTTATTTTAGGTTTTGGCCTTTAAATAATTTCGGTTTTTTTAAAAATCAAGCCCAACATGAATCACTTTCCCTTTAATTAGTTCGTTTTTCTTGGGAAAATTTGAAGGAGAATCATATCCTAAATTTATTTGACTATTGACCCATTTTGTATCTGGGTCAAACATAAGCCATCTTCTACTTCCCAGAGATAATTTCTCTTGTGTTATGCCTAATAAATTAGAGGGATTAAAACTTAAATATTTCCATAGCTTTGAGATCGGCCAAGCTCTTTTGGTTACAAATTCTTCCCATAATAAGGGTAAAACCAATTCAAAGGAACTTATTCCAACTGACCTATCATTTATTGGAATAAATGTATCTTCATCATTTAATGCAATTGAGTTTACCGCAATAACCTGAATTAAATCCTTTTCTAAACCTTTTATTAAAAATTCTCTGTTTTTTTTAGAGCCCAAAGGGGGATCTACTTTCCACCCAAGATCATCTAACTCCAGATTTTCTGTATCTGCTATTAAGTTCCACCAACTTATTGTGATTGAAATTGGAATATTTTGCTTTTCTATTTCTTTAAGAGAATTTGAATCTGTGATGTTTTTAATTACTAAATTTTTACTTGGGAAAAGATTCTTGATTCCTAAAATATTTTTAACTTCAGAAAGTTCATTATTATTATCAATTAAATAAAAACCTGATTGGAGTGATTTTAGATCTTTATGTACAATTCCTTTTTGAACTGAATTATTTTTTGTTAATGAAAATATTATTGGGGATGATTTGACTATATCTAGAGAAAGACCTTTGAAAATGATTGGTGAATCAAAAAAGTTTCTAGTAGAAAGACCTATCGACCCTGATTTTAAAAGTTCCTCATGAGGAGAAAGATGTACTCCTTCATCTCCCAGGCTAAAACTTCCCCAAAAATAAATATTTAAATCGGAATAATTATTTTTTTGAAATGGTATTTTTTCAGGCTTATCTCTCCAATTGTTGCTGTTTGGAAGTAAAGCAATCGTCCCAAAACCTGATTTCTTTGCTCTAAACTTTAAAGTCTCTAAGTTGTCATTTAGTCCTGTTAAGGGATCTTTTAAATATGAGTGGCTATCAACCAACATCGGGGCAACTAATTTATTACCAGATTTGGAAATTTCAATATTTTTTTTCAATGCTTTATTTTTAGCCTCATCACCAAACGCATCTATTTTGCCATCAATAATTAATAAATTATCTTTAGTTACCTCCATATTAGACCCCATCAATATATTTATATTTTCAAAAAAAAAGCTTTTCCCCATTTTTAAAGAGCCCCAGATGCAGTTGAGTCCAATATTCCTCCAAGATGTGTCGTAATATTCAGAGCACTAATTACATTATCTTTTTGAGGATCATTAAAGATATCAATAATAGTTATACCTCCATTACCTTGCTTTATCATCCAGATATTGGAAAAATTAATACCTAATAAATTACAAATAAGGGTTTTATTGACTGCATCATGAGCTACTAGCAAGGTCAAATCTTTATTCTTTTGAGCTAAACATATTTCTTGCCAAGCCTTAACCGATCTTTCAGATACTTCTTTAATACTTTCTCCCTCAGGCATTAATACCTTTTCAGGTTTTTCATGCCAATTTTGTAGTAATTCTGGCCATTGATTTTTAATTTCATTTTCTAATTTGCCTTCCCATAATCCATGGCTTATTTCTACTAGTTTTTCAATCTTTGTTATTTCTAAATCTGACTTGCTTTGAAGAATTATTTGTGCTGTTTCATATGGTCTATCCATTGAACTTGAAAAAGCTTTGTTGAAGTTAATTTCTTTTAAATATCTAGATGCCTTTTTCGCCTGATCTTTCCCATTATTATTTAGAGGAATATTGATTTGTCCTTGGAATCGACCCTCTTTATTCCAGTTGGTTTCACCATGTCTAACTAAAAATATTCTTGAGTCTCCAATCTGATCAGGAATTCTTTTATCTAGATGAGAAGTTTGGTTTAAACATTCAATTTGTGTTTTATATGAATCTCTTTGCTTCACAATATTAAGGATTGAAAAAGAGGCATTATCTAACTTTATTTTTCTAAAACCTTTTTTAGGTTTTCCAATTAATAATAAAATTAAACATCTTAGGATTGCATTATGACCAATTATTAAAATATTTGCTTCTTCTTTTCCCAAATAGGTTTTAAAAATACTTTTAATAAATTCATTTGCCTGCTCATATAATTCTTTGATTGGTTGATAAGTTGAATTATGAATACTCTCTAAAGTTAAATTTTCAGGATCATTTTTCCAAAGAAGATAGTCTTCTGGATACTTGTTTTTTATTTCATTAATAGTTAAACCAGACCATGAACCAAGATCAACCTCTAATAAATTTTTATCATAAATAATATTATTTTCTCCTTTTAAGTATTTCTCAATTGTCCTTGCAGTCTCTGCCGCTCTTACAAGTGGAGATGAATATATCTTGTCGAAATTCATCCCTGATAATGCCTCTCCCGATTTATGTGCCTGTTCATAACCCTTATCGGTTAAATATGAATCATCTGTCCTGCCTTGAACTAAGCCTTTTTCATTAAAACTGCTAAGCCCATGCCTTACTAAAACTAATCTAACGATCATTATATAGAATTAAAAATTAAAGTATTTTTATCATCTCATGGCGTGATAAAAATAGGTATATGATTATTAGAAATTTCAATTAAAACTAAATTAAGTTTTATATTTTATTATCAGATACATGAATAAAAATATTTCTAAGACAAAACTATTTATAGCTTTTATTTCTCTAGTTATAACTTTTTTTGTGTGGCAGCAAGGGCTTCGAGATAGTCTTAACCGACCATCGGTTAGCTTTGATATTAGTCAAAAAGAAAAAGAAATTGCAGAATTAGCTTTGCCTGTAATACCAATTAACTTAAGAAACATAATTATCAATAATGATCCAATTGAAGATATTAAAAAATCCCTTTCTGAGATTTCTTTTGATGAATTAACAGAAAGGAATAAATTGATTTGGATAATTTCTTCCAAAAGCAATGAGATAAATATAAAGCAAGAGTATCCTAATAGATTTGATAACAAAAACTATAAATTAGTCGTAGAAAATTTGAGTAAAAGTAATCTAGATAATTCATATAAGCCTAGTGATGATTTTCTAGATTTATTTAAAGAGGATAGATTTATATACCACTTGTTAAGCAAAAGATTTTCTTTCGATGACAGTCGATTAATAACAAATGCACTTTCAAAAAAAATGTTTCTGAAAATAATAGCTATTAGATTAATACCTCTTTTGTCAGTAGTCTTTGGCTCTTTACTTGTTCTAAGAACATTATGGAGTGTTTTAGCTTTAAGAAAAATTGAATGGAAAGAATTTAAACCCTTAGATTTAGATTTGTTAGATATGGTGTTGTTGATATCAGGAGGATTTGTCGTTTTAGGAGAAGTTATTTCGCCCTTATTTTCAATCACTTTGGTTGAATTAGTGGCCTCTAATCTATCAATTGAATTAACACAATCATTAAAAATATTTTTTGGATATCTATTTATGGCAATTCCTCCTCTCTTGATTATTTATTATCAAATAAAATCTTTTGAAAATAAATTTATTTTCAAAAAAGATTATTTTCAATTTAATTTGTTTCCGATAAAAGTATCTTTTTTTCAGGGATTCAAGGGTTTCTTAATGATAATTCCTTTTGTTTTACTGGTGTCATTAATTATGAATCTTTTAGTTGATAATCAAAATGGGAGTAATCCTTTACTTGAGATCGTTTTAAATAGTAATAATTATGTTTCATTTGTACTTTTATTTTTAACAACTACACTTTTAGCCCCAATTTTTGAGGAGGTTATTTTCAGAGGCGTCTTACTCCCAATTTTATCCAGAGAATTCGGAATTATATTAGGTATTACAATTTCTGCTTTTATTTTTGCCTTGGCTCATTTAAGTATAGGTGAAATGATCCCATTGTTTACCCTAGGAATAGGACTGGGAACTACAAGACTTATATCAGGAAGATTATCATCTTCTGTGATTATGCATTCTTTATGGAATGGGATGACCTTTTTGAATTTGTTTCTTTTGAGAACATAAAGATTTGGCTATATTACTTGCGAATAAATTAAAAAAATGTTTATTTGATTTATAACACTTTTTATATTTTTAATAATACTTAAGAAATGAATATAAATAAGAATGAAAATTCTTTAAAAAATAACCTTTACGACGCCAATAAAATTACTTCAAAAAAAATAAAATTATTTAATTTAAAATTTATTCATAAAATATTTGACAGCGTAAATATCTCTTTATTACTTTTGATTTTTATCTTATCTTTTCTTTCTTTTAATAGTCAAAGAAAATGGACAAGCATATATGAAAATTTAACAAAAACAAGAACAAATAATAATAATCTTATTGACTATATTTCTAAGACTGAAGAATTTTATATTAATGAAATTGAGTCCCTTAATACTTTTAAAAAAGCAACTCCAAAAGATTTAATTTATCTTGATAAGCAGATTACTAAGAATAAGGGAAATGATTTAAATAAAAAAATTAAAATTATTAAAGATGGATTAAAAGATAGTAAATATCAAAAAGGATATTAATGAAAAGAAATAAGAAAATAGTTAATCTAGTACCTCTTCAACCTCGAAGGTTTAAGGCTACTTATATGTTTTGTTTATTATTGATTTTTGGACTATTTGGAAGGCTTGTAAATTTACAAGTTTTTAGCGCCTCTGACTTACAAAAAAAAGCGAGATTAATACAATTCACCAAGATTAGTTCTTTAAATAAAAGAAGATCAATAGTAGATAGAAATAATAGATTGATTGCTTATGATAAACCTCTCTACAGATTATGGGCTCATCCCAAATACTTTAACTTCCCTGGAGATTCAACTAGTAGAGTAAGAACTATTGATGAAGTGATTAATAAATTAACGCCAATTTTAAATGTAAAAGATGAATTTCTTCTATCAAAGTTTAAAAATAAAATGTTAGGAATTGAATTGCTGGATGAAATAACAGAGAATCAAGCAAAAAAGATTAAAAACCTTCATATTAGTGGTTTGGATCTCGTTAAATATTCTCAAAGATATTATCCTCAAAGTAATTTGTATTCAAATCTTATTGGTTTTGTTAATTATGAGAATAAAGGTTCAGCTGGTTTAGAACTGCATTTAGATAATCAAATCAAAGTACTTAACAAAATTAATTTAATTAAGAAAGGAGGAGATGGAACACCTCTCCCAGATAATTCGGGACCAAGAGATTTTATTAGTGACTACAAGAGTTTAGGTTTGACAATAGATTCAAGATTACAAAAATCTACTTTTAAAGCTTTAAGTAAACATGTACTGAAGTGGAACGCAAAGAAAGGCTTCGCTATAGTAATGAATGTAAATAATGGAGAGATCTTATCACTAGCATCGATACCATCTTATGATCCAAATAAATATTGGGAATATGATCCCGAAGTCTTCAGGGGTTGGTATTCCCAAGATTTATTCGAGCCTGGTTCAACTTTTAAACCAATAAATCTAGCCTTAGCATTAGAAGAAAAAGCAATCCAAAAAGATGGTTTAGTTGAAGATAGTGGGAAGGTTAATGTTGGAGGATGGAGCCTTTCAAATTGGGATAAAAAAGGAAATGGTTATATTGATTATCCAAAAGTTTTACAGGTTTCAAGTAATGTAGGGATGGTAAAAATAATGCAAAATCTGCCGCCTAAAACTTATTGGAATTGGCTGAACAAATTAGGGATTAATAAACGTTTGGAGACGGATTTATTTGAATCTACAGCTGGTCAATTAAAGTCAAAAGATATATTTGTTAATCAGTCAATTGAGCCCGCAGTAGCATCTTTTGGAAAAGGTTTTTCTATTTCTCCTTTAAAATTAGCTCAACTTCATGCTGTTCTAGCTAATGGGGGAAGTGAAATAATTCCCCATGTTACTTTAAATTTTAAAGCTCACCTTAAAAACAATTCTCCAAAAGAAATCTTTTCTAACGAGGTATCAAAAACCGTTCTTAAATGGATGGAAAGTGTTGTTGATAATGGCAGTGGAAAAGGAGCGAAAATTGATGGATACAGAATTGGAGGGAAAACTGGAACTTCTCAAAAGGCAGTTAATGGAAGTTATACTAGTAAAAAAGTTTGTAGTTTTGTAGCTTCTTTTCCTGTAAATAATCCAAAGTATGTTGTCCTTGTTGTTATTGACGAACCTTCGAAAGCATACGCTTATGGTTCAACGGTTGCAGTGCCAATTGCAAAAGAAATTATCGAAAGTTTAATTGTTATTGAAAAAATACCGCCCCAAATTGAAGAAAACAGGAAAATTGTTAAAAAACCCTGAAATTATTCTGGTTTTTAGTTAATTAGTTCATTATTTAATGATTTCATTTGAAATTGAAGCTATCTTATAAAAATATATGGTTATCTAGAAATGAAATCAATTTTAGAACAATTATCTTCTATTACTGTTGTTGTTGCTGATACTGGAGATTTAGATGCGATTAAAAAGTTTCAACCTAGAGATGCCACTACTAATCCATCACTAATATTGGCTGCGGCTAAGAATCCTGATTACATAAAATTAATAGATCAAGCTTTGGAAAGCTCAAGAAAATCCCTACCTGAGGGCTTTACTGAAAGTGAATTAATTAAAGAGACTATAGATCAGGTTTCAGTATTTTTTGGCAAGGAGATTCTGAATCTTATTTCGGGAAGAGTATCTACAGAAGTTGATGCAAGACTAAGTTTTGATACTGAAGCAACAGTTACAAAAGCCAGAAAGTTAATAAATCACTATAAAAGTTTTGGGATAGATAAAGAAAGAATATTGATTAAGATCGCTTCAACTTGGGAAGGAATTAAGGCAGCTGAAATTTTAGAAAAAGAAGGTATTAAATGCAATTTAACTTTACTTTTTAACTTCTGCCAAGCTGTAGCCTGTGCTAATGCAAAAATAACCTTAATCTCGCCTTTCGTAGGTCGAATATTGGATTGGCATAAAGCAAAAACTGGCAAAGAAAACTTTGCAGGGTATGAAGATCCAGGTGTTATATCAGTAACCAAAATCTACAATTATTTTAAAGAAAAAGGATTTAAAACTGAAGTAATGGGTGCGAGCTTTAGAAATATAGATGAAATAAAAGAATTAGCGGGATGTGACCTTTTAACTATTGCTCCAAAATTTTTAGACGAACTTAGTAGAGAGGAAGGGGAATTAATTAAAAAATTAGATGAAGAGACTCAATCCAATAATTCTATTGACTATAAATTTGATGAGAAAGATTTTAGATTAAGTATGTTAGAGGATCAAATGGCAAGTGAAAAGCTTAGTGAAGGAATAACAGGCTTCAGCAAAGCAATAGAAGAATTAGAAGATTTGTTATTAAAAAGACTTTCAGAAATTAATAATCAAAAATTAATTTCGACAACTTAGATTTAATTTCTATTAAAACACAAAACTAATCTTTGCTTTTTGTTAGAAGTCTCTTTATAACTCTCATAGCAATGTCTTCATAATTCATTTGACCAGATAATATTTGAGCAATACGTTGAGGAGCTGTTTTCCTTTTGACACCTAATTGATAGCCAGTTCTTGGGAATCTATAAAAGATTTGGGCAATTCTCTTTCCCCATGCCATGGATTTTCCCCATTCATTATTAATGTTTGTTGAATAATTATTTAAATCATTATTATTTCTGGACAAACACTGGTCAATACTTTCTGCAGCAAAATAACTACTAATTAGTGAAGGTCTAATACCTTCGGCTAAAAACGGATCGCAAAGTGAGGCTGCATCCCCCACCGCAATTACCCTATCTCCATTGAGCTTGTTTAGACCATTCCAAATTCTTAGTTTTTTATGAACCACCTTAAAAGATAAATCTTCAAATCCGAAACTTTTTATTACTTTATTGTTGAGGTCTTTATTTTCTAGAAGTTTATTATTTATAAAAGTGCCTAAGCCAATATTTACACTGTCTTTTAATGGAAATGCCCAAGCAAATCCATACTTAATAAATCCAAACTCAAATCTAACGGAATCTTTAGGAATATTACCTAATCCTTTTAACCTCAAGGCGATAGTATTGGCAAATTTTGGCTTTCTTGGACCTAAGTTGAAATATCCAGCCCATTTAGATTGTGAACCGTCGGCAATAACTAGAAATTGAGATTTATATGTAACTTTATTGCTGCATTTTATTATCCAAGTCTTATTTTGCTGCGTTATTTTTTCGACCTGTACTGGTCTTAGCATCTCACCGCCATATTTTATAGCTTCATCAAGTAATAATTTATCTAATTTTTCTCTCCTAATTATCCAAAAAGGTGATTCACCACTAAGGTCGGCAACAACATCATCAGATGACTTCCATCTGAATTCAACGTTCCTAATTTTAGATTCTATTGATTCATCTATATCTAATGGGAGATATTTTTTCATTGAGGATGCCATCCCTCCTGCGCAGGGCTTTATATTTCCTGATGCCTCTTTCTCTATTATTAAAACTGAATAGCCTTTTTTTGATAAGTTAAGTGCTGTAGAAGATCCAGAGAGGCCTCCTCCAATAATTATGATGTCGAATTCCTTCAAACTTTTAAAATTTCTTTCTCCTTTTCAGATAATTTAGTTTCTATTAAAGAAATATATTTGTCAGTAAATTTTTGTATCTCTAATTGATTATCTCTTGATACATCTTTTGATATTAAACCTTCTTTCTCATCTTTTTTCTCTTTGTCAACAGCATCCCTTCTAATATTTCTTAGCGCTACTTTACCTTCCTCTGCGTATTTAGAAGCTAACTTGCAAAACTCTTTTCTTCTTTCTTCAGTTAATGGTGGGACATTTATTCTTATCACCTTCCCATCATTGTTGGGGGTGATACCTAAATCACTTACTGAGATTGCTTTTTCAATAGTTTGTAGGGAAGAAATATCAAATGGTTGTATTGAAATTGTTTGTGAATCAATAGTTGATATTGAGGCAAGTGATTTAATGGGGGTTTCTGCTCCATAATACTCAACACTAATTCTGTCTAATAATGATGCGTTAGCCCTCCCAGTCCTAATAGTATTAAAGTTTCTTTGAGTGGCTTCAACACTTTTGTTCATACTCGATTGAATTTCTTGTTCTTTCATGATTAGAAATAATTAACTTAAATAAGTTTTAACTTATTAAAGAGCCTATAGACTCTCCGGCAACAGCTCTGGAGATATTACCTTTTTTAAAAATATCAAAAACCATAATTGGAATATTATTATCTTTACATAGAGCAATAGCAGTGCTGTCCATCACAGCGATTTCATCACTAAGAACTTGTTGATATGTGAGAGAGGAGTACTTTTTCGCTTCTTTAAATTTATTGGGATCACGATCATAAACGCCGTCAACTTTTGTCGCCTTCATAACAACTTCAGCATTTATTTCGGCGGCTCTCAAAGCAGCAGTAGTATCTGTAGTAAAAAATGGATTTCCACAACCACCTCCAAAAACTACAACTCTTCCTTTCTCTAAATGTCTCATTGCTCTTCTTCTAATATAAGGTTCGGCAATTTCTTGCATCTCTATCGCTGTTTGTACTCTAGTTTCAACTCCAACTCTTTCTAATCCATCTTGAAGGGAAATAGCATTCATCACTGTTGCTAACATCCCTACATAGTCAGCTGTAGCTCTGTCCATACCATCAGCAGAACCTTTTAGTCCTCTAAAAATATTGCCGCCCCCAACAACTATTGCAAGTTGAACTTTATTTGCGATTACTCTCTCAACATCTTCTGCTATTGATTGAACTATCGCAGGATCTATACCGTAAGGTTTATCTCCCATTAGTGCTTCACCACTAAGCTTTAAAAGTACTCTTTTGTAAGTCATTCAATAATCATACTTTTATGACCTTAGCAAGTAAATATACAGAATTTCTTTTTTGGGATAATAATGCTTGCGTCTTTAAACAATTCTCAATCGAAAAACAGAAAAACAAATTAAAGTTCCATTAAAATTCTAATACTCCACGCACTCTTGAGCTTTTATTCCCTGTTCTTTAAAAGGATGCCTAATCAATTTCATCTCTGTTACCAGATCAGCTTGATTAATGATTGATTCGGAAGCTCCTCTTCCAGTTAAAACAATATGATTTTTTCTATTATTCAGACTTTTTATAAACTTAATTATTTCTTCTGGAGAAAGATATCCAAGTTTAGTTGCGATATTTATTTCATCAAGGATTATAAGTTTATATGATTCATCTGTGATGAATCTCTTAGCAATTTGCCAAGCTTCTTTGACTAATTCTTCATCCCTCACTCTATCTTGTGTTTCCCAAGTAAATCCCTCTCCTAATGCATGCCATGAAATATTTGATGATAAATTTTTAAGAGCTTTTTCTTCCCCAGTAGTCCAACCACCTTTAATGAATTGAATAATTGCCACTTTATGACCATGTCCAATAGTTCTCAACGCCATTCCTAAAGATGCAGTTGTTTTCCCTTTCCCATTTCCAGTAAAAACAATTAATAAACCTTTTTTTGTCTTCCTTACTTGTAATCTCTTTGATTGCACTTCTTTTCTTTTTTGCATTCTTTTTTTATAAAGACTCTCATCTGTTTCAGGAGATAAATTTCCTCCTATCCCAAGTTCTTTAGCCTGAATATCAAGACTAGTTAAATTCTTTGAAGAGGGTTGTGTCTCATCAGCCATAAAATAACTTTTAACATAAATTATAGTGATTTAAAAACTTCACGTTTTTTATATTTTGAAAGTGCATTATTAACAGCTTGTTGTTGATCTCGTTTTGTTATCCAGTGATGGTACGTATGAGTATGTAGGCTGACGGAATGTCCCATCATTCTTGCGGAAACTGTATCAGGTAGATCATAGAAAATCGTCCTAACTGCCCAAGCATGTCTTAGGTCATAAGGTTTGATCTTAAGTGAATATCTTTTAAATTGATCAGTTACTTTTTTTCCAATATTTTGCAAAGTTGTAACTCTAAGATCTCTATTGATTTTTGGAAGTAATTCTGGATCTTTGCCTAATTTACAAAGTTCAAATTTATCTATCCATTTAGGATGAAAAGGCCAAACCTGATGTTCGCCTGTTTTTGTAGTAGGCAAAACTCTAATGATTTTGTCTCCAGAATTAGTTAAGGAGCTTAAGTCACAAAAAAATACTTCATGATTTCTTAACCCATATGTAGCCATAAGCCCGAACACGTATTTCCATGATTTGTTTGGTATGTTTTCCCATAGATTTTCAATTATCTCGTCAGTAGGAAGATTCCTAAAGCTTGCTTTATTTAGACCATATCCTTTAGCCATTAATTTCCAATCTTCAGGAAGTTTATGTTCTAAAAATTTTGCCAAAACACCCAGGGAAGTCGCGCATTGTTTTCTGCTTCTGCTCCCTTCTTTATAAGTTTTTAATGTGGTTGTAAAAATATTATCTAAATTTTCAGTATTCGTATCATTTTGGATGGATATCATTCTATTAATATAGGGCTTATAAGAGCTTCTCCAAGTTGTTTTTCGAGTGCTTGTTAAGTATTCGTTTTTATTCTCCCTAAAAAAATATTTCTCAAAATCATTAATTCTATTTAAAAATTTAAATTCTTCTTTTATTTCCTTTTTATCAGAAATTTTTACCCAATTGATCCAATCAAATTGATTTAACTCTAATTGCAAAGTTATCAATTGTAATTTTTTCTTGGCTTCTTTTAAACCATTAAAATCTGCTTTGAGTCCAAGAGATATTCGTTGAACCGTAAAGTCATTTTTATCACTTTTTGAAGGTAGTGAACCTCTAATGTTTAATTTCTCACCTCTTTTTTCAATTCTAAGTTTGCTTCCTTCAGTAGCAAATTTATCATTGACATTATTAATTTCCTGAATTACGTCCATTAACTTATATAATTACTCTTATAATGACGTTCCCAATGTTTATTTTCAATCTCCATAAAATTTAAATGGAAAAAGTAGGCGTCTTATTAATGAATCTTGGCGGCCCTGAAAGGATTACAGATGTAGGTCCATTTTTATATAATTTATTTTCTGATCCTGAAATAATTAGGCTTCCTGTCCCAGCATTTCAGAAACCTTTAGCATGGTTAATAAGTACACTTAGAAGTACTACTTCACAACAGGCTTACCTTTCAATAGGTGGTGGATCTCCTATTAGAAGGATTACGGAACAACAAGCCAGAGAATTACAAAGCAAATTAAGAGATAAAGGTTTAGATGTAACAACTTATATAGCTATGAGATACTGGCATCCTTTCACAGAATCAGCCATCGCTGATATGAAAGCAGATGGGGTAGATCAAATTGTCGTATTGCCTCTGTACCCACACTTTTCTATAAGTACAAGTGGTTCGAGCTTTAGAGAATTAAAAAAATTAAGAGACTCTGATTCTGAGTTTAAAAAAATACCAATGAGATGTGTAAGAAGTTGGTTTAGTCAATCAGGTTACTTAAAATCCATGGTTGAGCTTATTTCGGAACAAATTTCGCTCTGTGAATCGCCTGATAGTGCACATATCTTTTTTACAGCTCATGGAGTTCCGAAAAGTTATGTGGAGGAAGCAGGAGATCCATATAAAGAACAAATAGAGGATTGTTCACTACTAATTATTGATGAACTTGAAAAATATTTAGGTCATACCAATCCTTACACTCTGTCTTATCAAAGTAGGGTAGGTCCAGTTGAATGGTTAAAACCGTACACAGAAGAAGTTTTGACAGATCTTGGTAAAGCTAAAGTAAATGATTTAATTGTAGTTCCTATAAGTTTTGTAGGAGAACATATTGAAACTTTACAGGAAATTGATATTGAATATAAAGAAATTGCTGAGAAAGCAGGCATTGTTAATTTTAGAAGGGTAAAAGCATTAAATACACACCCTACGTTTATTGAGGGTTTAAGTGATCTAGTTATTTCTTGCCTAGAAGGACCTCTAATTAATATAGAGAAAGCTTCTGAATTGCCTGAGAAAGTTAAATTATACCCTCAGGAAAAATGGCAATGGGGTTGGAATAATAGTTCAGAAGTTTGGAACGGTAGGGTTGCTATGATCGTCTTCCTTATACTTTTTATTGAACTTATCTCAGGTTCTGGGCCTCTTCATAAATTAGGGATTTTATAAATTTTATATTATTAAAAAAAAGACCTAAAACTACATCAAGAGCAATTAAATTTTTAAGTAATTTTTGACATTACATTTCCAAAATGGGCAATATTTTTTAATTAAGTTTATTATTTAATTAGATTTATTTTCTTTAGTGACGCTTACTTCGACATCTTTATCAAAAGATGATTCAGAAAAAAATTACCCCATATGGATTACAGGTGCTGAAGCACTAATGGATTCACTAAAAGTTCATGATGTAAAAGTGATATTTGGATATCCAGGCGGCGCCATACTTCCTATTTATGATGCAGTACATAAAGCAGAAAATGATGGATGGTTAAAACATTACATGGTAAGACATGAGCAGGGAGGATCCCATGCTGCAGATGGATATGCCAGGTCAACAGGTGAGGTAGGGGTTTGTTTTGGTACTTCAGGTCCAGGGGCTACGAATTTAGTAACTGGTATCGCAACAGCTCAAATGGATTCAGTTCCATTGGTAGTAGTTACTGGCCAAGTTCCAAGACCTGCTATAGGGACGGATGCTTTTCAAGAGACTGATATTTTTGGAATTACACTCCCTATCGTTAAACATTCATGGGTTGTAAGAGATCCGTCTGATATAGCAAAAGTAGTTTCAGAGGCGTTTTTTATTGCTTCTTCTGGAAGACCTGGCCCAGTTTTAATTGACATACCAAAAGATGTGGGTCAAGAATTCTTTAATTACGAAAGAATTTTACCTGGTGAGATTATTCCTAAGGGTTTTAAAAGGAATGGAGAAATTAACGACTCTGATATCAACAAGGCTATTGAATTGATTCAAGAATCTTCAAGACCTTTGTTATATGTAGGAGGTGGAGCAATATCTTCAGGTGCTCATGAGGAAGTAGAAACCTTAGCTAATAATTATCAAATTCCAGTAACCACCACGTTAATGGGAAAAGGGGTTTTTGACGAAAGGGATAACTTGTCAGTTGGAATGTTGGGAATGCATGGAACTGCATTTGCAAACTTTGCAGTCACGGAATGCGATCTTTTGATTGCTGTAGGTGCGAGATTTGATGATAGGGTTACGGGGAAATTAGATACATTCGCTCCATCTGCAAAGGTTATTCATATTGATATCGATCCTGCAGAAGTTAATAAAAATAGACGTGTTGATGTTGCTATTGTTTCGGATGTAGCTAAAGCTCTTTCAAAAATTAATGAAAAATCTTTTATTAATAAAACCTCCTGCAATACAAAAAATTGGCTAGAAAAAATTAATTTTTGGAAAAATAAGCATCCTTTATTTATTCCTCCAGAAGAAGGTGAAATTTATCCTCAAGAAGTTCTTTTGAAAGTAAGGGATTTTTCTCCTGAAGCCTTCATCACAACTGATGTAGGTCAACATCAAATGTGGGCTGCTCAGTATCTAAGAAATGCTCCGAGAAGATGGATAAGTAGTGCTGGTTTAGGAACGATGGGTTTTGGATTACCTGCAGCTATGGGAGTAAAGGCTGCTCTGCCTAACGAGGAGGTTATCTGCATAGCTGGAGATGCAAGTGTTTTGATGAATATACAAGAATTGGGTACTTTATCTCAATATGGTTTAAATATTAAATTAGTGATCATAAATAATCGCTGGCAGGGGATGGTAAGACAGTGGCAAGAAAGCTTTTATGATGAAAGGTACTCCTCCTCTGATATGAGTTGCGGAGAACCTGATTTCGTTAAACTCGCTGAATCGTTTGGAGTAAAGGGGTTCTTAATTTCAGAGAGGAAACAATTATTAAATGAGTTTAAATCTGCTTTAGATTTTGATGGGCCAGCCTTAATTAATGTACGAGTGAGGAGAGGTGAAAATTGTTATCCAATGGTTCCTCCAGGTAAAAGTAATGCTCAAATGGTGGGTTACGTGAACAGTGAAAGCTGATTTTTGTAAAAATATACAAAATTAAAATTATTAACTTAATTAATATAGATACTTAAATTGAAAAAAATAACTTCTTTTTTAATTATTTTTTTTCTGGTTGTTTTGTATCCAATTAGAACTTATTCTGCCGAAATTCTTCAGATAAATAACTCAAGTAGTATTTTAGTAGGAGATCAAAATAGAGATCTTCCAATCAAATTATTTTGTGTAGAAATTAACAATGAAGATGATGAAAAAATTGCTTTAAACCTTCTTAAGAAAGAATTTCCGAGAGGAAGTAAAGTCAAAATAAAACCTATTGGTTTCAAAGAAAATATATTAATAGCTAAGGTTTTTGATATTAATGAAACTAAAGAAATGTCAGATTTATTAATTGCAAAAAATTTATCAAAGGAGACCTGTCAAAATTAAAATTTGCTAAGAACTTATAAAATTCCATTGCCTTAAATATGTTTTAGTTCTTCTCCAAGAATGAAAGTTAGGTGTTTCATATGTGCATAAGTTAGAGATATCAATATTTGTATTGGATATATTTTCTTTTAAAAGTTCAATATGAGCATACTTTTTAAGATTTAAAGGAATTAAATCGTTTTTTTGTAATTTTACTGATTCTTCTGATTTTAGTGATATCTCCATAGAATCTGAAAATAAAATTGATTCTTTAGAAGCAGCTTTTTTATGAAAATTTTGAAGAGTTTTATTATCTATTAGATAATTTTTTTTTGATATTGATGGACCTATTGCGACAAGCATATCTTCTTTTAAACATCCTTTATCATAAAAGATTTTGATGAGTTTTTTTATTATTTTGTTTTCTAACCCCTTTCTTCCGCAATGTATTGCAGCAACAAGTCTTTTCTTCTTGTCAGCAAATAAAATAGGCATGCAATCTGCGGTATATATCCATAAATTTTGATTTTGTTTATCAGAAACTATTCCATCAGCCTCTACTCTTTCCTTCTCTAGAGTCTTTGATCCGATAATTATTTGATTGCTGTGTATTTGATTTAAAACGCAATTCTTATTTTTTAACTTAAGACGATTTGATAAAAGTGAAAGATTAATTTCAGAACTCGTTTTGGTAAAAAAACCATGTTTAAAGTTATTTTCAAGAAGAGTAGGAGATAAATAATATTTTAATTTTTTGTCTTTTATCGCAAACTCATTTTCTTGAAAATATTTTTGGCTAAAAGACATGATATTAACCTTATGAAATTAGTTCAACATCTTTTAAAATCCAAAAACCAGCGAACTTTTCAATAAATGGAGTTGATTGTATGGATATAAACTGATAACCATAAGAATCTTTTTTAGTTTGAGTGAATTTATCATTTAATACCTTGGCATCTTTTTCTTGTAAATCTGTTACCAACCATTTATCATCTTCTGAAGCTTCAAGTATAAGTTGGTTCTCTTTTATTAGCAGCTTGACAGGCTCTAAACTACTAAACCAAGCGGCAAGAGCAAGTGATCTGTCTTTACTAAAAAGTCTAAGGCCAGGTACTAAGTTTTCATTTTTTATTGAATTCTGTATTGGGAAAATATCTCCAAATTCAATAGGCCAATTTTTAGCTAATTTTAATTCCTCTATAGATATTTCCGAGATTGTTAATGCATCACCTCTCACAGCCTCAGGCAAAGGTGTAGGATCATTAAGAATACTAGATGTAAAGGTTGGAGCTAATACTCCTCTTACATATCCTTTCTCTAAAGGATATATCTCTTGTTCGAGAAATTCGATTCTGTCAAATAATTCATAAGTCCTTCTGCTAACAAGAGCCTCAATTCCTATATTCTCAATAGATTTTTTAATTATTGATTTCATTGATGCTCTCCAAAATCTTATTTTTAATGGCTTTGCCCAACCTTCTCTTTCTGCATCATTCAGAGCTTCATTTAAAGCTTTAGTAAGCCATATTGAATTAACATCGTTTGCGGGACATACTTTATTCCACAAAAATATTTTCTCTGTTTTAAAGCTTTTTGAAGATGAAATAATTAATTCCCATCTTTTTTTACCATTTTTTTCGATAATTGGCCTCGAATAAAAGTCCAACTCCCAATCTGATATTTTAAGTTCTTTATTCGAAATTATTTTTTCGTTGATGGTCATTTTTCTAAATCTTTTTTATCAAAAAGTGACTTAGTTTTTAGAGACCTTTCAGAGGCTTCAATCATAACTTTTTCTTTATCAATGATTAATTCTCCAGGAGTGTTTTCTAATAAGGCTGTATTTAAACCAATTCTTCCTCTTTCTAAGTCAATTTCTGTTATTAGTGCCTTTATAACCTCACCCTCCACGAAAATCTCTCTTAAATTTCGTATGGAACCATTTGTTATGGAGGATTGATGAAGAAGCCCGCTTGCCCCTCCTAAATCAACAAAGAAGCCATATGGTTTTATGGCTAAAACTTCACCCTCAATTAATTGTCCTAATTTTAGATCTGCAAATTTAGAAACTAATAGTGCTTTTTTTTCTGATAAAACAAGTTTCCGTGCCTCTGGATTTACTTCTAAAAATGCAACTTTTAAATTTTTAC
>QCSX01000001.1 GCA_003209065.1 Prochlorococcus sp. AG-670-N10 | reverse complement strand
TCCTCCTAATAATCATATGTTGAAGAGCCTCCCTAGGTCCTGCCATATGCATTGAATAAGGCAAAAATGCCCACTTTATCTTCTCATTAGAAATCTCTTCTTCTAACTTTTTATATGTTAAGTATCGTACTTTTCCTGGGATATCATCCTGTTGTGTTGGCCCGCAGGTTGGGTGAACCAAAACAACTGAATTTGAGCCAACATTATCTGATTGTAAGGCGTTAGTAAATAATTCATAATGAGCTCTATGAATTGGATTTCTGCATTGAAAAGCAACTACATCAAAATTGGGAGGTAATGTATCCCTTACTTCTTTTGGAGTTTTACATGGAAAATCTCTATTTGGGAGCTCCAATCCATATATTTTACCCCCTATGTAGTATCGACCTCTTTCATTAAAAATCATTTTTACTGCAGGATGATCTAAGGAATTAGTGCCGTAACAAAATTCTGCTTCTATGGATTTATCTGGCTCCCATTTTGAACTTACTTCCAAAAATGCTAATTTCTGTTTTTTATATGTGAGTAATATTATTTCACCCTCCTTAATTTGTTCATCATTAGTATCAAATACAATTGGCAAACCAAAGAGAAAACCCTTTGTATCCCTATGGCTTTTAATTACTGATTTGTACTCTTCTTTAACCATAAATCCTACTAGAGGAGAAAATCCTCCAACCATTAAAAGCTCTACATCACATGCATTTCTGTCACTACATTCATGCTCACATGAAACTTGAGAAAGAAGTTTTGCTCTATGTTGTTCATCTTTAATAATTAATTCTTTTAGTTCTCCTCCATAAGCAGGGATGAGTCCTTGTGAATCTCTTTTAGATTCTTTTTGTAAGTTCATTTTATGTTTTTATAAGATAAATTTAGAAAAAAAAAGAGGGCTTAAACCCTCTTTTTTCATCTTTCTTTAAAATTAAGCTTTTCTTCCGTATAGCTCACCAATAATTTTTACATCAAGGGGTTCTTTTGAACCCATATCCGTATCAGAAGGTTGGATAGCTACAAATGTACCTGCAAATTCATCTGTATCAGAATCTACATTTTCAATTGATAATGTTACTACTCCCGTACCATTTACATCAACTTTAATATTTTCTTTCGCAAGCTCTTCATCATCACCTCCTAGAGCAACTAATCCTTGCGCGTATTCTACACCAGTATTTTTAGCTCTTGCTTTAGGATCTAAAAAATCTCCGGTTCTATAATTAGGGGTGAATGTCGCCCCATTCAGTTCTGTACCTGGCTCAATTAATGAAGGTAGATCAGCTGTTAAATCTTTGGCAGAGAATGCAAATGGCACCTCTAAGCCTCCAGGAGTTAGAACAGTAATTAATTGAAAATCAATACCACCTTTTTCAGTAAACGTTCCGGAGTCTATATCTCCATAGACCTCTGTAACTGTAGTGTTATTTCTGGGGCTAATAATTTTTGTCGCAACAAATTCTGCTTCTTGGCGTTTAGAACCAGGGACTTTTACATAAACTTCAGTTGGATGCATGCATATCCCCTTTAAGGAATCTCCATTTCCTAAGGATATTGATCCAACCAAGGATGAATCTAATGATGGACAATCATTAGCTTTTCCTGTATTTACAACATCAGTAAATTGAGCGTTTCCTCTTTCTGAGAAAGCATATATTTTATCTGGGACGAAAGCAAAAGTTAAGCAAAGTGAAATAACAAAAGCTAAGAAAGAACGAATTCTCATAATAAAATTTCAATAAAGTTCTGTGACTGCTGGTAAAGGGTTACCTTAAAATGTTCAGTACGGATACTACAAGGTCAAGAACCATAAAAGTAAGTTTTTTAGATCCTCGAAACAACCCGTAGCTTTTTTAATTATTTAAAAACTTGAGTTATTTTAAGATATAAGACTATTTTTAAGGCTTAAGATTACAAAAAAATACAAATATAGTTTTGTAGATTATTTATTAGTTGAAATAATTTGATTTATCAAATTATTAGCTAATTCAATTTTCGATGTTTTTTCTATATGATTTTCCATATTTCTTCTATCAAAAAGCCAACCTTCATTTTTAGCTAAATGACCAAATCCTTGCTCTTCAATATCTATAGGATTTGCAAATATTAAATCACAACCCTTAATCATTAACTTCTCTTTGATGGTTTTTCTTGCACTTTCAATAGAACCTGTGAATGCACAAAATCCAACAAAAATTTGATTTTCTTTTTTCGCTTTACTTATATCTCTTAAGATGTCTGGAACAAATTCGATACTATTATTAAAAAAGTTGTTAAATTTATTTTTAGGAATTTTTTGTGACGTATCGCCTGAAATTTTGAAATCTGCTACTGCGGCGTTCATAATAAAATAATCACAATTAGAAATTTCTTTTTCAATTTCCTCAATTAAATCAGAACTATTCTCTATTTCTACACTTATTATGCCTTCAGTGATATCTAGTTTATTTCTTATAGGACCATGTATATATTTGACATTTGCACCTCTAAATCTAGCTACTTGAGCAAGCATTAAGCCCATAGTTCCTGAACTATTGTTTGTTATCTGTCTGGCAGCATCAATTTTTTCTGAGGTACAACCACCTGTAATTAAAAACTCTTTTTTTAATAAATCTCTGTAATAGGGCTTTTTATTTTGTAAAAGAATAAACTTTAGAGCTAATTGTATTAAATCATTGGGAGGTATTTTACCAATTCCAATCTCGTCGCAAGCTAATATCCCTTCACTTGGCTTAAGAAGTAAAATATTAGGGTAATCTTGAAGATATTTATAATTTTTTTGAACAGCCTGATTATTCCACATCTTAGAATTCATTGCAGGGGCAACAATTATTGGCTTATCATTTGCTATTAGAATACTAGAGATTAATCCGTCTGCATTACCTGTAACCCATTTAGATAAAGTTGTTGCAGTCAAGGGAGCCATTATTAAAACATCAGCCCAATTGCATAAATCGATATGTAATGGTCTGGATTGACGATATGACCATTGATCCTTATCTAATATGCAAGCATTCCTACTTAAAATAGAAAGTGAAACTGGCTGAATTAATTTTTCGGCTTTTTCAGAAACAACACACCTTACATCATAATTATCCTTAACTAATTGACTCACAAGTAAAGGGATTCTTACTGCAGCAATACTTCCAGTTATCAATATAAGAATCTTAACTTTTAATTCTTTGGCTTTATTCTTCATCAAATGGTTCCTAACATGTAATTTGATCATAATCAGAAGATAATTCAGCCCTATTAATTGCCAAGAGCTGAATCATATAAAAATCTTTTGATCCATCAAATGGTGAGGAATGATTTTCATCTTCTAATCTTATATAAAGCTCAAAAAACATTTCCAAATTGAAAACACTTACAAGTTCTTTCGTTATTTTGTTTTGATTTATAAATCTCATATTAAATTATTCCAATATATTTTTAATATAACCTCAAGTAATCAAAATTTATTGGATTATTAATTACTTACAAACTTTCAAATCTCTTTAAGAAAAAAAATCATTAAAGTTAGTTTGCCGGAGCCTATTATGTCACAAACAAAAAAAGAGCAAGTTGTTAGCCATTTACGTTATTTAAGGCAGGAATTAAGAGAAATGCATTTAGGAATTCAAGATGATGGACTATTTCCTGAACCAGGAGAACTAAGAGGGGTTCTTGCACAAATGGAGGCTTTACTTGAATTAATTGAAGGTAATCCTAAAGTTAAATCAGATTCTAAATAGATTTTGTACTTACATTTATTAAAATAATGGTTACTAAACCCCAAAAGACTAAATTTCAACTCTTAATTATTGATAATTTTAATAGTCTAAGCCAATGGGCAGTAAATCCATGGCGTAGATACTCTTTAGCTTTAACTGTTGTTTTGACTGGTTATTTTTTCGGGAGTTCATTAGGAATGATAAGTGCAGTAGCAGAATTGATTGACCCGGTAGGTGCTTTCTTGTCAGTATTTTTTATAGAAATTTTGATTCAATTTAGACGAAGAATTCGATTTGATAGGAGGAAAAAATTATTAGTATTGTTAATGGATTCACTAAGATTGGGTTTGCTTTACGGTTTTTTTACCGAAAGTCTTAAATTGCTTTAAATTTACTTATTAAATTTATTTAAAAGATAAAGTAAAGCCATTCTTGTAGGAATACCATTAGAAACTTGATCATTGATTAAGCAATTTGGATATTCATCAACTATTCTACTGCTAATTTCAATACCACGATTAATAGGCCCTGGATGCAGAATAGGAATATCTTTATCATTTAAAGATAGTTTCTCTGGAGTTAAACAATAACTTTCACTATATGATTTGATACTGCTTAATAAGTTCTCCACCATTCTTTCTTTTTGTAATCTTAGAATAATAACTGCATCAGCATGTTTTATGGATTCTTCTAATGACCTTGAAATTGTGATAGAACCTCTCGATGAAACTGGATCGCTTAATTGATTTGGAGGAGAACTACTTACAAAATCTTTAAATTCCTCAGGAATAAGTGTTGGTGGACCACACAAGATTATATTTGCTCCAAATGCCGTCAATGCCCAAAGATTTGATCTGGCAACTCTAGAATGGATTACATCCCCAACTATTAATATTTTTTTTGAATATAAGATCTCTGGGTTTAGAGATTTTGGAGAAAAGAATTTTATTAATGTGTAAAGATCTAGTAATCCTTGACTGGGATGGCTATGTAAACCATCTCCAGCATTAAGAACCGAAGTCTTTGCATTAGAGGCATCTAATTTCTTTGAAATTTCTAAAGGGACATGGCTCGATGAATGTCTAATAACTAAAATATCAGAACCCATGGCAGCATATGTTAGGGCAGTGTCTATGAGAGTTTCTCCTTTACTTAAAGAACTTGAAGAAGGAGAAAAACTTTGCACATCAGCAGAAAGCCTTTTGGCAGCAAGCTCAAAGCTATTGCGAGTTCTAGTACTAGCTTCAAAAAATATTGATGTTATTAATGTTCCTTGTAAAGCAGGGATTTTTTTTGTACCGGCATTATTAAGTGACTTAAATCTTTCAGTTAACTCAAAAATTGATATATAATCTTCTTTTGAGAAATTTGAAAGTGTGAGGATATGTTTGTGAGGCCAATTTCCCATTATTTTATATGAGACAAACTATTAGTTGAATTTTTTAAAGAAGGATTTCTATCTCCTTTTTCCCTTTTACTAATACTTCTGCTCCTTTTAAGATACCATCGCCATTTTATATTTTTTGCTTTAGATATGCCAATTCTTGTTGTTTGAACTAAATCTTTTTTATTTAGATAAAAATCTCCTTTGCTGATCGATAAATATTCATTATCAATAATATCGAGGGAATTTAATTTATCATCAACTTCAAATGTTTTGGTAACTAATCCTGGTCCAGAAGCTGCTCTTTCGTTTTTATTTGAAATAAAAACCGACCTAATTAAAACACCACTTGCAAAATTATCTTTATAAGTGACAATGTTTAAACAATGATGAATCCCGTACGATCTGTAAATATAAAATCTTCCTGGTTCACCAAATAATACTTTATTAGAAGAAGTCTTTTTGTTATGTCCATGACAGGCCTCTTCTTCTTGTGAATAAGCTTCAGTCTCAACTATCATTCCTTTTAAAATGCCTTTATCAAGCCTATTTCTAATCAGATAGCATCCAATCAAGTCAGGCGCCACCAGCTTAGAATGTCTAGAAAAAAAGTTTTTTTTAAAAGATTGTCTATCTATTTTTAAATACTTATCTAAGTTTATTTTTAGCGGTGAAACACAATTTAGTCTAGCTTTTGAAGCATAAAAGAATTTTTATTCTTTGTTATGAGATTATATAAGTAGATTTTTATCAATTTTGTTGAATTCATTGTGGGTTTAAGTATTGTTTTCAAAAATCCTTTATTATTAATAAATGAATTCTTTTGATAATGTAAAGCAGATGAAACGAATTAGCAGTGATGAAGTAAAAAAAGTAGCACAATTAGCAAGACTAGAATTAAATGCAAGTGAGATACATCAACATGCAAAGCAGTTAGAAAAGATTTTGGAATATATCAAACAATTAGAAAAAATTAATACCGAGAACATTCCATGCACCACTAGAGCTATAGAAGTGGTCAATGTATTGAGAAAAGATGAAAAGATAGATTATGGAAATTCTGAAGAACTTTTAGATTTAGCACCCTCAAGAGAAAATAAATTTTTTAAAGTGCCAAAAATCAATAATGAATAATTAATTACTGCCGATAAAAGTGTTATTAACTATCCTTAATAAAAATTTTTTTATTTTAAAATTAGGGAATAAATTTATTATTTTTCTGAGTTTTCCTTTTTTACTTTTGTGGCTTCTTATCCCTATAAGTAGATCATAAATAAAGTTAAAAGTATCATCTTTAGTTTCAAAAATCCCTACTCTTTGAGGTGAACCTTTGATGTCTAGTAAAGGTTTGGTTTTTTCGTAAGCTATTTTGTATTCAAACCAGGGAATTGAAGGCCATAGGTGATGGATTAAATGATAATTTTGACCCATTATGAGAATATTCAAAAATTTGCCTGGATAAACTCTTGAGTTTATCCATTTATTTTTTGAGCGAAATGGCCTATGAGGGAGATAATCAAAGAAAATACCTAAAGTGACTCCAACCATTAATGCAGGACCAAACCATAAATTATAAATTAAGTTCATAAAGTCAAATTTTAAGCCAGCTAAAATAATTGTTATAAATATGGATCTCTCTATTCCCCACTGTAGTAATTCATATTTTCTCCATAGTTTTCTCTGAAAGAAAAATATTTCATGATAAAAAAATCTTGGAGCAATAAGCCAAATTGGCCCAAAAGTACTCACAATATGGTCTGGATCATTTTTGGGATCATTTACATGAATGTGATGTTGTAGGTGGACTCTAGTGAAAACTGGAAAACTGAAGCCTAAAAGTATAGCTGACCCATGTCCCATTGCTTGGTTTATCCAGGGCACAGGATGGGCAGCCTTATGACATGCATCATGTATCACGGTTCCTTCAATATGAAGAGCAAGAAATGCAGTAGCAACTAATAGAGGCAGAGGCCAAACTCCACGGTACCATTGCCATATACTAAGGAAAGCAAGAAAATAACCACCAAAAAACAGACCTAATGTGGGATTCCAAAAACTAGGAGGATCGACATAATTTTTGATCTCCCTGTTCCAGTTAAATGTCTTGGAGGAATTAGTTTGAATATTTTTATTTTTACTAGTTAAATTTGAAATTGTTTCTTTTAATCTAAAAGTAATATAACCAATAAATCATAGTGATTGCACAACAATATCAAACATTCTTAAATTTTTCTAAAATTATCGAGCCTAGTATTATGTGTCAAATTAAGGATCTTAAGTAAAAAATATTTTTAAAATATACCTCGCTAAACTAAAATTTAATTAAGCGGTCGTGGCGGAATTGGTAGACGCGCGAGTTTTAGGTACTCGTATCTTCGGGTGTGGGAGTTCAAGTCTCCCCGACCGCATTTCAAGGGAAAATTAATATTAAGCAATTAAATTAGTTAACTGTTTGCATATTTACTATAATTTGGATATCAATAAAAAATTTTTTGACAATTTATTTAGGCTTTTTATATTTATTTTTTGGAATTATATTTTTGTTAATGCCTTTAATATATATCGAATTAGGCAGACCAAGAGATTTTATAAAAGGTGGTTTAAACCTAGTTATTGGGCTGTTATTAATTTTCAAACAAAATAGTTTTAATACTTTATATTTTTCAATTTTTACTGTCATAACTATATTACTCATTTTTTATGTAGTAGAAATATTTTCTATAAGGTGGAATCAATTAACTAATCAAGAGAAAAATAAATTAAAAACTTTAGATGAATTGAAAAAAAATCTCTCAATTTTTTTAAAGGCCATCTCTCTTGCAAGACAAGATTTTTTAAATTCAAATAATATTTTAAAATTTGGAAGAAAAAATGAAGATTTAAATAAAAAAAAGTGGGTTAGGAATGATGAAAATGATAATATAGTTAATTCAAATAAAAATAATTTACTGACTTTAGAGATGCAAAAAAAAGCAACAAATCAATCTACAAAAGATACAATCAATGAGGTTAAATAAAAAAATTAATTAATTATAAATAAATTCTATACTTCGAATGAAATCACAAAATAACAAAGAAAAAAAATCTGTTTTTTCTTACAAAGATACTTTAAATTTGCTGCAGACTGATTTTTCGATGCGAGCTAATTCAGTTGTTAGGGAACCAGAGATTCATGAATTCTGGTCAAGAAATAAAATTGATTTGGAGTTGGGTTCATCTAACTCAGGTAAAAATTTCACTTTGCATGATGGACCGCCTTACGCAAATGGTTCCCTTCATATGGGACATGCTTTGAATAAAGTTTTAAAGGATATTATCAATAAATACAAAACCTTAAAAGGTTTCAAAGTACATTTTGTACCTGGTTGGGATTGCCATGGGCTGCCAATTGAGTTAAAGGTTCTACAAAATTTAAAATCCAATGAAAGAAGAAATTTAGATTCTTTGGGTTTAAGAAAAAAAGCAACAGATTACGCAAAGATTCAAATTAACAATCAACTAGAAGGTTTTAAGAGATGGGGTATTTGGGGAGACTGGGATAATCCCTATTTGACCCTTAAAAAGAATTATGAGTCTGCTCAGATTGGTGTTTTTGGAAAGATGTTCTTAAATGACTACATATATAGAGGTTTAAAACCTGTTCACTGGAGTCCAAGTTCTAGAACAGCACTTGCAGAAGCAGAATTAGAGTATCCTGAGGAGCATTTTTCAAAAAGTATTTATGTTTCTTTGAATATTAAAAAATTATCAGATGCAGTTCTTCTCAAGTTTGAAGAAAAAGATCTGAGAAATAAATTACCCTCTAGTTTAAATAAATTATTTATAGCTATATGGACTACTACTCCATGGACAATTCCTGGTAATGAAGCAGTAGCTATTAATCCTAGAATAAATTATGTTTTTGCCTCAGATCAATACGGTAATATTCATCTTTTTGCAAGAGATTTAATTTCTGAAATTTGTGAAAAGCTAGATAGAGAATTTAATGTTTTACTAGATGTAAAAGGCTCATTGTTAGAGGGTATTGAGTATCAGCATCCTACAAAAAATAAGGTTTGCAAGATTGTAATTGGAGGTGATTATATAACCACTGATTCTGGAACGGGCATTGTACATACTGCCCCAGGTCATGGTATGGATGATTTTAATGTTGGGCAAAAATATCAATTACCCATAACTTGTATTGTCGATGAAAAAGGTAATTTAAATGAGCATGCTGAAAAGTTTTGCGGATTAAATGTTTTAAAAGATGCTAATGATTTGATCATTGAAGATCTGGAGAAAAATAACTTACTCCTTTTAAAAGAAAAATATAAACATAGATATCCTTATGATTGGAGAACTAAAAAACCTACAATTTTTAGAGCAACTGAACAATGGTTTGCATCAGTAGAGGGATTTAGATCTTCAGCTTTGAAATCAATAGAAGATGTTGAATGGATGCCAAAAACAGGTAAAAAGAGAATTTATTCGATGGTTGTTGGAAGAGGTGATTGGTGTATTTCTAGACAAAGGTCGTGGGGAGTCCCAATACCTGTCTTCTATGAAAAAGAAGGGAAAGAAATACTAATTAATACTGAAACTATTAACCATATAAAAAGTTTATTTGAGGAGTATGGAGCAGATGTATGGTGGGAATGGGATGAGAAGAAACTATTGCCAGAAAAATATAGAGATGAATCTCATCGTTGGAAAAAAGGTTTAGATACTATGGATGTCTGGTTTGATTCAGGTTCTAGTTGGGCCGCAGTTTGTGAGCAAAGGGAAGAATTGCAATATCCAGCTGATTTGTATTTAGAGGGATCTGATCAACATCGAGGTTGGTTTCAATCATCTTTGCTAACTTCGGTAGCAGTAAATAATAAGCCGCCTTATAAGAAAGTTCTAACTCATGGATTTGCTTTAGATGAGAATGGAAGAAAAATGAGTAAATCCTTAGGTAACGTTGTTGATCCTAATATTATTATTAATGGTGGTCCTAACCAAAAAATCCAACCTGCCTATGGAGCAGATGTCCTTAGGCTTTGGGTTAGTTCTGTTGATTACTCAGTTGACGTCCCAATTGGATCAAATATTCTAAAACAACTTTCAGATGTTTATAGAAAAGTAAGAAATACAGCTAGATATCTTTTAGGTAATATTCATGATTATGATCCTGCGTTAGAGGAAATTGATATTGATCAGTTACCGTTATTAGATCAATGGATGTTAAATAGACTAGTTGAAGTCTCAGATCAAGTAACAATTGCATATGAAAATTACGAATTTTCAAAGTTTTTTCAAATATTGCAAAGTTTTTGTGTTGTGGATTTATCTAATTTTTATTTAGATATCGCAAAAGATAGATTATATGTAAGTGCTAAAACCCAATTCAGGAGAAGATCTTGTCAGTTTGTGATGTCCAAAATTGTAGAAAATTTAGCTGTTATTATTTCTCCAGTACTGTGTCATATGGCCGAAGATATTTGGCAAAATATCCCATATTCGACTACTGAAAAATCAGTATTTGAGAGAGGATGGCCAAAATTGCCTAAGTCATGGCTTAATCCCGAACTTAATGAACATATTTCTAATTTAAGAACATTGCGAGTAGAAATTAATAAAGCAATAGAAGGTTGTAGAACTCAACAAATGATTGGAGCTGCTCTTGAGACTGAGGTTAATTACCTCCCTGAAAATGAGTTTTTTAAAAATTCTCTTTCTTGGCTTGATAAATTTGGAAATAAAGAAGTGGATTTATATCGTGATTGGCTGATAGTTTCTGATTTTAATATAGTTAATAATTTATCTAAGGATTGTTTAAGTATCGAAAATAATGAACTTGGAAAGATTCAGATTCTTAAAGCTAAAGGTCTGAAATGTGATAGATGTTGGCATTATCAAAAAATTACAGTTAAAGGGATTGAAAACACTAAATTATGCGAGAGATGTGCAAATATTATTAATTTATAAATAGTTGATTTAAATCAATCCCTACCATAATTTGAAAAACCAGAATTCCGGCCACTCTTTGGGAATTTAATTATCGCCCATTGTAATAAACCTAATGTATATATTAATAAGGCAAATAATCCTAAAAATTTGGCAACTGGTTGAGAAAAGCTAGCTCCAAATAAGAAATTAAATAAATTTTTTAAAATCAAATAGAAATTTGTTGAAGGTGTAAGCCAAATTTCACATTCGGCAGAATTAATAAAAGAAATACAATTAATATTATTTAAACTTTGAATTAAGAAACTTAAAGATATAAATGTTAAAGACCATCGCCAAACTTTCGTAGTTGTAGTTAATGCATGAGATATCCTATATTCATTTAACTCATCATTAATATCATTCCAAAACCATATTGAGACTGTCATTATTAATGTCGAAATATTTGTAATTAAGAGAGCGAAATTGTACTCTCCAATTAGGAGGATAAGACTTATGAAGAATAAAATTGATATTTTCCAATAATTAGATAAAAGTTTTGTAATGGCTTTACTTTTGTTTTTTATAGACCAACCAAATATAGTTAAAGGAAGACCAACTATAAAGACTAATGAAAGTTGAAAAGATAGCCAAATGGAAAGCTGATTAAGACTGTTCATAACTTTTTCTTTTTAACACACATAATTATTAAACCTTACCCACCGGCTTCTTAACTTATTATTGTCATAGTTATGAATAATATGCACCATATTAATTTCCACTAAGAAATAATTAAATAATTGTTATGAGACAGCATGTAAATCCACTCAGTAAAAATTTTTTTGCAATAAATCCAATACCTCCATTGAATCAAGTTTTTGAAAACCCAAAATTGCCTCTCCATTTAGATATTGGTTGCGCTTCAGGTGATTTTTTATTCGAATTATCACTTAAAAATAAAAACTGGAATTATATAGGAATTGAAATTAGAGAAAAATTAGTTTTAAATGCTAATTTGAAAATGAAAAGTAGAGAAAATAAAAATTTATATTTTTCCTTTGGAAATGCGAATAATATTTTTGATCATGATAAGAATAAAGCTCTTATTGAATCAATTAAAAGTATTTCTTTTAATTTTCCTGATCCGTGGTTTAAAAAGAAACATAATAAAAGACGAGTAATTCAACCTAAATTAATTAATTTTCTTTCAAATTCAATGCAAAAAAGATCCTTAATTTTTATTAAAACAGATGTAAAGGAACTTTTCGATTATATGGAACTCACGATATCAGAAAGTATAAAGTTCAATAAATTAGCTTATGAAGATTTTAGATTTAATGAGAGTTTTAATCCCTTTAAAATAAAAACTAATAGAGAAAAATATGTGTTATTAAATCAACTGAAAATTTTTGAAAGTATTTATATGAAAATTTGATTCATAAATTATTAGATATCTTATTTATCTTTTTGCGTATTTCGCTTGTAATTTTTGTTGATAAATAATCAACCTCTTCTTGATTTTGTGCTTCAACTAATATACGTAAAATGGGTTCGGTTCCGCTTGGGCGGATATAAACTCTGCAGTCGTCATTTTTAGAAGTAGAGAAACGTTCTATACTTTCGTTTATAAATTCCTTATACGAATTATTTATATTTTTAAAGTTAAAATTTAGAAGAATATTAGTAAGTTTTTGGGGGTATGGTAAGAAGCTGGTATTTAGCCAAGATTTTAAGCTGATATTTTTTTTCTTACAGTATTTGGAAATTTGAAGTGCAGTTAAAATACCATCTCCACAAAAGTTATTAATATTTGAGAGTATATGTCCTGATTGTTCTCCACCTAGTAAGGCATTTCTTTCCTTTATTGCTTCAAACACGAACTTGTCTCCAACTTCAGTTCTATAAAGAATCCCACCTATATTATTCCAAGATTTTTCAAAACCTAAATTAGCCATTCTTGTTGAGATTATTGTATTATTGGTCAGTAATTTTTCTTCTAAAAGTTCTCTTCCCCATAGAAAGAGAATATGATCTCCATCTAGGATATTACCTTTTGAATCAACTCCAATTACTCTATCGGCATCACCATCGAAGCTGAATCCCATATCAGCATCGTTCTCTTTTATGGCTTTATTTAGTGGATCTAAACATGTAGATCCACAATTTAAATTTATTTTTAAACCATCTTCTACATTATTTATAACTTTTACATTAGCTCCTAGTTTCTTAAAAATACTTTCCGCACAAGTTGTTGCTGAGCCATAACAAGTATCTAAAATTATTTTCATTCCATTTAAATTTACATTTTCCATACTATCGATAAGGCCTTTGGTATAAATATTTAGAAGGTCATTATTTTGGCTTATAGATTTATTTTTATTGTCAAATAATTTTTTATTATCTGCTTTTCCCACAATGACTTCTATTCGATTTTCAAAATCTTTTTTAATTTTCTCTCCATTATTATCGAAAATTTTTATACCATTAAATTCAGGAGGGTTATGGCTTGCAGAAATCATAATGCCACTACTAAATTTTTCTTTTTTTATTAGAAAGGGGATGGCTGGTGTAGGACAAATTCCTAAATATACAATTTCTTTTCCTGCCTTCTTAATACCTCTTGAAATAGCTTCAAAAAGAATTTCTCCACTTATTCTTGTATCTCTCCCTATCAGTATGGGATTATTGGTTTCTAAAATAACTCCCAAAGCATATCCAACTTCATATGCTAGAGAATAAGTTATTTCTTTATCAAATCTCCCCCTTATTCCATCAGTTCCAAATATAGATTGCATATTATAATTTTGATAAGTATTTAGTAGGAGTATTTTGTTTCTTTCACTTATACTATCAGTTGAATAAAAGTAAAAAGATTAATGGTCTCTTTATTTATTTTATTTATATAAAATAAAAAATATTTAAATTAGATAATGCAATCTCGAAATAAAGAATCATTTTTAAATCTCTCACAAAAGTGGATACTTATATTATTTGCTCTACTGATTTGCTCTTTACTAGCATTCAAAAATCTAGTCTTTCAACCTCATTTTCTTCTTAAGAACCTTGGAGAATTATCTATTGAACCGAAAATAGCTTTTACAAATAACAAACCTACTTTTCTTGAATTTTATGCAGAATGGTGTGAAGTTTGTAAGGAAATGGCTCCAAAGATTGCTGATATAAAAGAAGAATATGAAAAAGATATTAATTTTGTTTTTTTAAATGTAGATAATCCTAAGTGGGAAAATTATATGAGAAATTTTAATGTTAATGGAATACCGCAGGTAAATCTTTTTGATGAAGAAGCTAATTTAGAAGTTACATTTATTGGAAAACAGCAAGAAAAAACTATAAAAGAATCTCTTGATAATTTACATAATGAGTTTCAAAGTAATTCTCAAATTATAAGTTCGGAATTTTCAGTAATTAAAGAAAATAAACCTTTGCAGTCTTCTCCGAGAAGTCATGGATAATTTTATTTCCAATTCAAGGCTTCAGATACAGATGGAAAATATTTGATAAATACTGTCTTACAATCTTCAGCTATTTCCATATGTTCTTTTTGCGTACCTTCTTTTGACCTTAATTGTATGTAGTGAATCCAAGACCTACATGAACCGGTCATGTAAATTCTTGTTGGGGTAGCTAGAGGCATTATAAATCTCGCGCATTCCTTAGCGATTCCAGCTTTCAGCATTTCTTCGTATAAATTATTCGCCTCTTGAAAATGTTTTGAAATTTTTCCTTCAAATTTGCTCTTAAGTTCATCAGTTATATCATCTATGCTATTTTGGCGATTCTTTTTATCTTGTCTTCTTAACTCTGGAATAGGAATATCATTTCCTAGTAAATTAGTTTCTGCATATCTTTGTGAGAATTCTTGAAAAGTAAATGATCTATGTCTAAGAATTTGAGCAGCTATACCTCTATTAGTCTCAATTTTTAATGTCATACATGCTTGCTCAAAAACTGACCAGTGCTCATGTTGAATACAATATCTTAATAATCCGGCAAATTTATCATTAGTTTGATTAGAAGGATTTGACACTCTGGCTATATAAGCCATGGTTTTTTCAGCATTTGGAGTTAATGAAATTAGGTCAACTTTACTCATTTTAAATTTTGGCTAAAGTTACTTGTTCCGGTTGATTTTGATATTTACCTTTTCTGTCTTCATAAGTAGTGGAGCAGGGATCACCCTCAAAAAATAATAGTTGGCAAATACCTTCATTTGCATAAATCCTACAATCTGCACCCGAACTGTTGCTAAATTCTAGTGTAAGATGCCCTTCCCAACCTGCCTCTGCTGGGGTTGTATTTACTATTATTCCAAGACGAGCATAAGTACTTTTACCAATACAAATAACAGTAATATTTTCTGGCACTTTCATTTTTTCTAAAGCAACTCCCAATCCGTAAGAATGAGCAGGTAGAATAAAGTACTCACCATCTTTGTCTTTGTGAAGAATAGTTCTTTCTAAATTATCAGGATTAAATTTCTTTGGATTCATAACAGTTCCTGGGACATGTTTAAATATTAAAAACTCTTTAGAAGATAGTCTTAAGTCATAGCCATATGAGGAACATCCATAACTTAAAACAGCGTTTCTTTTCTGGGTAGGATCAAGATGTCTTACCAAATTTGATTGGAAAGGGTTTATCATTCCTTCGGAAGCTTTTTTATTTATCCAGAGATCATTTTTTAGCATATTTTTATGAGCGAAGTTCAGTAATTTGATCAGCCATTAATAGGAAATTTTTAGGTATAGATGTACCAGTAAGGATTACATCTCCAGGGATTAATCTGTTTTCAAGTGTTGAAATCAAATCATCTTTACTTATAATATTAAATTCTACAGCCAGAAAAATTTCATCAAGGATAATTTGATCATATTCTCCAGATATCAATTCTTTTTTGCAAAACCCCCATAATTCATTTATTGAATGATTTATCGATTTTGACAGATTTCTATTATTGGTTATTTCTTCTGGTTCGTAATGATCATAAGAATTTGAAGATCTTATCCAAGTTAAATTTCCACAAAGCTTTTGAGCATTGTCAATGCCTTGCTTTACCCCCCCCCTCATTAATTGCACTAAAAGTACTTTTCTGCCTAAAGCTGCATTTCTTAACGAATCTCTGATAATAGAAGAGTAACTTCCTCTATATGAAGATTGATAAATCTGAATTTGACCGTTCTGGTTTGGACTTCTTAATTTGGATTCTTTATTATTTTTATTAATGTTTACAACTTGATGATTGTTTGTTGAATAACTGTTTAATAAGCTGACTGCCATTATTTACTTTGAATTTATCTATATTAAGTATAATTTAGATTTAAGTACGCTGCATATAGTGTAATTTTACTTAAGGTAGATGTACAAAAAAAAGAGTTTTTAAAAATTTGCTTTTTTTAAAAACATAAAAACCTGAAAATGTTACTGTTGCTACAAGATATTTTTATCTGTCTCCTTAAATTTTTTAATAGTAAAGAGATTTATGTTACCTGCTTCAAGAGGATTCAGCCGCTTAACTCCGCAACCATCCGGACAAAATACTATTAATACTGTTGGTGAACGTTTTCCAATTAATAGAACTTTAATGGAAGTCATTAAAGGCCTTGAAGGAGCCAGTACAGAAATGGTTGAGAGATCAAAAACAATATTTTTCCCAGGAGATCCTGCTGAGAGAGTTTACTTAATAAGGAGAGGAGCAGTTAGATTATCAAGAGTTTACGAATCAGGAGAAGAAATCACTGTAGCCTTGTTAAGGGAAAATAGCCTTTTTGGTGTTTTATCTCTTTTGACAGGTCATAGATCCGATCGTTTTTATCATGCTATCGCTTTCACAAGAGTTGAAATGATTACAGCTCCAGCAAATTCTGTTTTGAGAGCAATTGAAGCAGATGCATCCGTTGGTCTTTTATTATTACAAGGCCTTTCAAGCCGGATTCTACAAACAGAAACAATGATTGAAACCTTAACACATAGAGATATGTCATCTCGCTTAGTGAGTTTTTTAATGGTTTTGTGTCGAGATTTTGGAGTGGCAAGTGAAAAGGGCATTACTATTGATTTGAGACTTTCTCATCAAGCTATAGCAGAGGCAATAGGTTCCACGAGAGTAACAATTACAAGATTATTAGGAGATTTGAAAGATTCAGGATTACTGACTATTGAAAGGAAAAAGATTACAGTTTTTGATCCCATAGCACTTGCAAAAAGATTTAATTAATACACAATTAATTAATATATAATAAGTACTAAACAAATAAATAAATATAAATATTGTGTCTGGTTGGCTTTTCTTTATTTTTTTATTACTGCTTGGAGGTTTAATTTCAACATTAGGTGACTTATTAGGTTCCAAGATTGGTAAAGCTAGATTTAGTGTTTTAAAGTTAAGACCAAAAAAAACCGCAATTTTGATCACAATTTTGACTGGTAGCTTGATAAGCGCCTCATCATTGTTACTCGTGATTTTAGTAAATAGACAGCTGAGAGTTGGACTTTTTAAGTTAGGTGATTTACAGAAAAAACTTCAGGAAAGTAAACAAGTATTAATACCTTTAAAAAAAGAAAGGGAAAAACTAGAAAAGAAAATCAAAGTTAAAGAGACCGAATTTAAACAACTAGAGAGGAATATAATCGCATTAAGGAGTGGAAAATTTGTAATAAGAAGTGGACAATCTTTATTTATCCAAGAGATTACTTCTTCTAGCCAAGAAGATATTAAATCTCAAATAGAAAATACAATTATCAATGCCAATAAATATACACACAATATGGTAAAACCAACAAGTAAAAAAATCAAAAATTTATTGCTGTTAAGAAAAAATCATATTGAGGATATGCAAAATACCATTTTTAAAGGGGGTAGTTGGGTCATTAATATAAAATCTGTGAGGAATGTGTTGATAGGCGAAAATTATGTCTATGCTTTTCCTGAGTTAATAGAGAATAAAATTATAGTCAGAAAAGGTGAAAAAATTACGAAAATTGATTTCAAACAAGAAAATTTCAATAAAAAAGATTTTGCTGATAAGATAAATTTCTTACTTTCCTCAAGTTTGGCTGAAGTTAAGAGAAGAGGTTCACTTACAAATGAAATAAAATTACGAAGCGATTCTGTAAAAGAATTAAGAGACTTTTTAAATAAAAATGATAAAACTAATTTTGAATTAGAAGCAGTCTCTATGAGAAATAGTAAGACTGCTCAACCGGTAATTGTGGAATTAAAAATAAATAATCCAAAATCTTAAATGTCTAGAGTTATGGCTATTGATCCTGGCATTTCGAAATGTGGAGTAATAGTAGCTGACATAAGTGAAAAAAAAGTTTATGAAGCAGTAGTTATCAGTAGCCATCAACTTTTAAAATACGCTAAAAAAAAAATTGAGAACGAAAAAAACTTTCAACTTCTCATTGGTAATGGAACTAGTAGTAAAAACTATATAAAAAATTTGAATAAGTTAGTACCTGATGTCATTATTGCTGAAGAAAAAAATTCGACTTATAGAGCTAAGCAAAGATATTTTGAAATTTTCCCTTTACTTGGTATAAAACGTTTTTTACCAAGAGAAATATTTATTTTGAATAAAAATTTAGATGCATTAGCGGCATTAATTATTTTGGAGGATTATTTTCAATTTAAATTTGATTTTAGTGATAAAATAAAAACTAAAACTTGGCTGAAATAGTAAATTTATATTCATTTCCAGCTTCGAGTTCATAATCTTTTTTTAAAAGGAATCTCAATAATGAGTCCTCAATTAATGCCCTTCCTAAAGGTGGCTTGACAAACAAAATCCCTTTTCCAAATGACCAAGTAAATTGCCACTTAAAATCGCTTGCTTCCACAACTCCTTTTAATTCTTTTTTAATGAAACAGTACTCTTTTACACTTACATGTGCTGTTGTCTCAGGTTTTGCTTTCATTTATTAATTCTTCTCTGCATTAAAAGAATTTAGTTTACTGATAATGTAATCTTCATTTTTCGTCGCTAATTCTTCTAGTGATTCAATTAGCTGTTGATAAACTTTAGTTAAAGTAACATTTTCTTTTGAAGAAATATTCCCTAAAACATGAGAAATAGTATTTAAATTTTTTGTTTTATCATTGACGGGTGGAGCCCCTATTCCGATTTTTATTCTATTGAAATTTTCAGTCTGCAATTTCTTTATGATATCTTTCAAGCCATTATGTCCTCCAGAACTTCCTTTTTTTCTAAATCTGATTTTACCCACTGGTAGATCTATATCATCTACTATTATAAAAAGCTGATCCAAATTTATTTTATACCAATCAACTATTGCCCTCACGGCATCTCCACTATTATTCATATAAGTGTTAGGCATAAACAATCTATAAATAGAATCATTTATTTTGAATTCTGTATAAAGACTTTTAAACTTATTTTTTAAAGTAAATTTTGCATTATTTTCTTTTGAAAAATTTTCTAGGAGTAAAAATCCTATATTATGTCGATTATTGATGTATTCTTTCCCAGGATTACCTAAACCAATTATAAATATTTCATTCTTATTCATAATTTGAATTTTATCTCTAAAGTTTTAAATTATAAATACATGAAATTAATAAGTTTTTTATAATGTGAATGACAACACAAATTATTAAAGTTTTTAACTAAATATGACTATCAATTTTTACTTATTTTAAAAATTAATTACCTAATTAAAAGTACTAATCTACAAAAAATTAATATCTCTAGTTTCCATTCCAATCCACCGAGAAACCTTGTAGGAGTAATGATTGGTTATAAATTTGTAAAAGGATGACTAAGAAAACTAATAAAAGTAAACCTATAACAGTCATAATAGGAACGGCTCCCCATCCAGGAACTACTTTTCCTTGTCCTGAGTTCCCAATAGCTTTCAGAAAAGTACCTAATGCAGTTTTTTGGCCCATAGTAATTTCTCTAAATCATATATATTTCGTTATTGTATAAGAATTAATACATAAATTGTTCACAAACTTACCAAAATTGATGCAAACTTTATCATCCGCCCCAGATCCAGCTGTTTCTGTAGCTGTTACAATTCTTGCTTTACTATTGGCATTAACAGGTTTTGGACTATGGACAGCATTTGGTCCCAAGGCTAAAACTTTAACGGATCCTTGGGATGATCATGATGATTAAAAAATTTTTTTTAATACTTTACTAGCTTTATAAAGTATTTCAAAATTTAGCAAAAATACAAAAAGTAAACCTTTTATCATAAATTAAATATAAATTTAATAGGATGTAATCCTGTTAGCACACGTAAATTCTATGCTTGCCCTCAAAATTTCTGTTTACACTATTGTTTTTTTCTTTGTTGGAATTTTTTTATTCGGATTCCTAGCAAGTGATCCTACTAGAACTCCAAATAGAAAAGATTTAGAAAGTCCTCAGGATTAATTTGTATTTAATCTTTTCATTATTTTGTATTTAAAAAATCTTATAAAGTTTATATCTATTTTTTCTTCGTTAATAAATTTATCCCTTACTGGGGAAACAATTGAACTTTTAAATGTTGAGGATAAGAAAAATATAAAGACTAATGATATTATTCTAACCAAGAAATTTTTTCACAAAAATATAAATGATCAATCTCAAAAGTTAATTAATAAAAATGTAGATAATATTTTAGGCAATTCTAATATTAAGAATATAGAAAATATCACTAAAAATTCTCCATTACTTTTAGCAATTTTCAGTAACAGTAGAAAAGAATTAGAGATCCAATCCGAAATTCAATCTGAAGAAAATAATATTTTAAATGCAGAGGGTAATGTCCTTGTAACTTATAAAGGAAATATTCTTAAGGCAGATAGTCTTGTCTATGATAAAACAAATCAGACTATCCTTGCTAAAGGAAATATTTCTTTGAATATTGGTAAACAATTATTCAAAATGGTTAGCTTAAAATATGATTTCAAAAATAAAAAAGGGTATTTGTTAGATGTGAAAGGATTAATTAAGACAGATAATCTTATCGATGATTTATTTAATAATTTTGAAAATTCAGATATTAAAAAAAATGAAATTTTAAAAGAGATCAAAAAAAATAAAGTTAGGTATTCGCCAGATAGTCTTGAGAATTGGATATTTTATACAGATAAGATCCAAGTTGATGGTAATAAATGGACAAGTGTTAAAACAATATTAACTAATGATTTGCTTGAATTAAAGCAAGTTAAGATCGAGGTCAATTCCCTTGAAGCTACTGCAAGGCAAGAAGAATTGAGATTTAAATCTTCTGTAAACTTTTTGATTTTAGATGAAAAAATCCATATCCCCTTTTGGTTTGGAAATAGAACATTAACTAAAGAAATTAGTTATGAAAATATTTGGAACGTTGGATATGACAATATTGATAAAGATGGACTTTATATTGGTAATAAACTTAATTCAATAAATATATTTGATAATTTTACTCTTGATTTAGAACCACAATTTTTAATTCAACGATCACTTAAAGGCTATACAAAAAGTTTTGTAAATAAGGGAGATTCCATAACTGGAGATAAGGTTAAAAGAAATGTAACGTTGAAAGATTATTTTGCTTTCAATTCTCAAATCAGAGGGCAAATTAATAAATGGAATTTAGAAATAGATCAGCAAAATAATTCCTTTGATCCTGAGAAAATTTCAGATGCCTCAAGATTAAAAACTAATTTAAGTAAAGATATTGCCTTTTTAAATTCAAAATGGAATAAAAGTTTCTACGGCATTTATAGGGATAGGGTTTGGAATGGTTCCATAGGTGAATCTGAAATTTATGCAGGATATGGTTCTAAATTACAAAAACAAAATTCTTGGGTATCTAATGGAATTAGTAATACTGAGGTTATATCTTTAGGGTTGGCAAATTTAAAAGGAGAAGCATTAAATAGTAAAAATCTGGTTAAATCCATAAAAGGTAATTTCTTTTATTCCCTAGATCAAAAAATTCCAATAAAAATTGATGAACCTCCAAATTTATTTGTTGATAGTTCGTATAATTATGTTCCTGAGCCAATCAAAAAGGGACTTAGCCTTAATAGAAAATTGGAATTATTATATTCTTATTACGATGGTGGAAATAATCAACAGTACTTGGGTATAGGAGCCGGTCCAGAATTTATTTTTGGTGATTTCAAAAAAAAATCTTTTGACTATACCAAGATTAGTATATTTCCTTTTTATAAAATAAAAAGTGGTGATAGTTTGTTTAAGTTTGATCAGGTTTCTGATAAGTTCACTTTAGGGATTGCTTTTGACCAACAGTTATTTGGACCGCTTATTCTGAAAAATTCTGCAACTCTAAAAGTATCTAGAGCAAAAGATTATATAGATTTCATAAATTCTAAAATCTCTTTAAATTGGAAAAAGAGATCTTATGAATTTGGAATCTTTTATCAACCTCATAATGAAGCAGGGGGTATTGCTTTTACTTTATTTGGCTTCAAATAGAAATTAGAAATTAGAAATTAGAATTAAATTTTATATAAGGTAAATCATTTAATTTCTTTTCAATCAAATTATTGTTTTCAATTAATTTGGATGTGGTATCCCATTCGCCAGATAAAAACATTTTTCGTGAAGTTTCTTTTATTCCAAGATTAAACTTTAAATCTGTAGATGATGCAGACGATTTTGTTAGATCAATCTCAAAAAATAAATCTTTATTATCTAAATATCTTTGAATAATTTTTATTGATTGCTTTGAAAGAGTAAAACATGGAATGCCAATGGCAATACAGTTACTATAAAATATATCTGCAAAACTTTCGCCAATAATTGCTTTAATTCCCCATCTCATTAATGCTTGGGGAGCATGTTCTCTGCTTGAACCACATCCAAAATTGCTATTTACAATAAGTATCGAGGCTCCTTTATTAGTCTTTAAATCAAAGGGATGTTTCCCTTTAAGTGCTTTGCGATCGTCATCAAAAACAGATTTCCCCAAAGAATCGAAATCAATACATTTTAAAAAACGAGCGGGAATTATTCTATCAGTATCAACATCATCTCCAACTAAAGAGATACATTTACCATTTATTTGAGAAAAACGTCCTACAGGAGAATTGAATCTGTCGTTCATTTGTTAAGAAAATCTCTAACATCACTTACTTTTCCATTTATAGCCGCCGCCGCTACCATCGCAGGGCTCATTAAGAGTGTTCTACCGCTTGGAGATCCTTGTCTCCCTTTGAAATTTCTATTACTAGAACTAGCACTTACTTGATTACCTATTAATTTGTCAGAATTCATTGCTAAACACATTGAACATCCTGGCTCTCTCCACTGAAAACCTGCATCTAAAAATATCTTATCAAGACCTTCCTTTTTTGCTTCTTTTGCAACCCTCTCTGATCCTGGGACCACAAACGCTTTTATATTTTTTGCTATTTTATAATTTCCTAATACTTGCGCGGCAACTCTTAGGTCACTGATTCTCCCATTCGTACAACTACCAATAAAACAGACATCTATAGGTGTATCTTTTATTGGTTGTCCAGGTTTGAAGCCCATATATTCATAAGCCTCTCCTGCAATAAACTGATCATTTGGATCTATTTCTTTTAATGAAGGGATTTTTTGGTTAATACCTATACTTTGACCTGGAGTAATTCCCCATGTAACAGTAGGTTCTACTTTGGAAGCATCTATCTTAAAAACATCATCATAAATAGAATTTTCATCACTTTGTAATGATTCCCACCATTTGATAGCCTTATCCCAATTTTCATTTCGAGGCGAGCATAATTTACCCTTAATATAACTAAAGGTTTTCTCGTCAGGATTTATGTAACCGCATCTTGCTCCTCCTTCAATAGACATATTGCATATAGTCATCCTCTCTTCCATTGATAAAGCACTTATAGCAGGACCTGCAAATTCGTATGCATAACCTACTCCAGCTTTTACTCCAAGATGGTTAATTATATGTAGTACTAAATCTTTAGCATAAATGCCATTGGATAATTTATTCTCACACCAAATTTGCCTAACTTTGAGTTTATTCATAGCAATAGTTTGACTAGCAAGCACATCTCTTACTTGACTAGTTCCAATGCCAAAAGCAATTGATCCAAAGGCTCCATGTGTTGATGTATGAGAATCTCCGCATGCTATTGTCATGCCTGGCTGTGTCAGGCCAAGTTCTGGAGCTACTACATGTACAATACCTTGCTTACCACTACCAATATTGAAAAATTTAATTTTGTGTTCGAAACAATTCTTCTCTAAAGTATCAAGCATTTGTTCTGCAAGATTATCTTTAAAAGGCCTGCTTTGATTATCTGTTGGCACAATATGATCAACTGTTGCGACAGTTCTATTGGGAAACTTTACTTTTAAATTTTTATCTTTTAAAGCTCCGAATGCTTGTGGGCTAGTAACTTCATGAATTAGGTGAAGACCAATCAAGATTTGATCCGAGCCACCAGGAAGGTTTGCAACTTTATGTAATTCCCACACTTTATCAAATAAGGTATCTTGACTCAATTTGAAAAAATAGTTATTTACTATCAGATAATAAGATTAATCTAAGACTGTTTAAACACACATTTACACTTAGTCTCTGAATTTCAACTCTATTTCTGGTTGAGCTAAATATTTTTTTGATATTAGTTATGTGATCATTTGGTCCTGCAATTGAGATATAGACCAGTCCAACCGGTTTGTCTTTACTACCTCCACTGGGACCTGCAATGCCACTAATTGCGATTGACCAATCTGAATTTAGTTTTTCTTTTGCATTTATAGCCATATTTTGAGCAACCTCTTCAGAAACAGCACCATGTTCTTTTATCAGATTTTCAGAAATATTTAATAGTGATTGTTTGAGTTCATTACTGTAAGAAATAATACTACCTTTAAAAACTTGAGAAGAACCTGATACTTTTGTAATAGTGGAAGATAGAAGACCACCCGTACAGGATTCAGCAAAACTAAAAGATTCTTTTCTTTTGAGTAATTCCCTAATTAATACGCTTGATAAATTATCATCATCTTCACCAAAAATAAACTTCGAAAACTCTTTTTGCAATTCATCTTTTACTGGTTTAATCAAATTTTTTGCTTCAAATTCATTTTTAGCTCTTGCTGTTATTCTAAGCTTAACCTCTCCTATATTTGCGTATGGCGCAACAGTAGGGTTTTTAAGTTTCAAAAGATTATCTATTTTTTCTGAAATTGTAGACTCTCCTATTCCAGAAAATTTAAGAGTATTTGAGAAAAATATATAACCATCTGAAAAATTCTTTAGAATATAATCAGCTGCTGTTTCTTTCCACATGGCTTTCATTTCACTTGGTACGCCTGGAAAAGTTAAAATAGTAAATCCTTTTTTTGGTTCCCATATCATTCCAGGAGCAGTACCTCTAGGATTATTAATTATTTGAGCATCTTTTGGGAAAAAACATTGTTTTTTTAAACTAGAATTTTCGAGAAACGAGCTTGAAAGTGAAAGCTTCTTTTTTATTTCGTCCCATAAATATTTTCTTTCAGAAAGTGGGGCATTAAAAGATTTTGCGATTGCCTCAGTAGTGAGGTCATCTGGTGTAGGGCCTAGACCTCCAGTAGTAATTAAAAGATTACTTCTTAAAGATATTTCTTTAATTAACTTACTAATTCTGTAGGAATTATCTCCAATAGTTGACTGCCTAAAATGATTAAGTCCCAATGACGATAATTCTTCAGAAATCCACTGAGCATTAGTATTTACTATGTTACCTAGAAGTAATTCGGTACCTATAGAAAGGATTTCAACCCCTTTAATGTCAGGATCATTTGATCGATGGTTCAAGTTTACCTTCATAAAGAGGAAAACAATTACATAAGTTTAATACTCTTTCCTTGCATTTCTTTTCTATCAACAAATCCTCCGGATTGAGTAATCTGTCGGCGATAATTTCTCCAACTTCAATAAATGCTTGATCATCAAAACCTCTCGTGGTTAATGCTGCAGTTCCTAATCTCAAACCACTTGTGACAAAGGGCGATTCAGGATCGAAGGGGACTGTGTTTTTATTCGCGGTTATATTTACTTCACTTACAAGTAAGTCAGCTACTTTACCTGTCATATTAATACTTCTTAAGTCAAGTAAAACAATATGATTATCGGTACCTCCACTGACGATATTTATTCCTCTTTTTATTAATGTCGAGGAAAGAACTTTTGCATTATTGATAACTTGTTTTGAGTAAATAATAAAGTTGGACTGTAAAGCCTCTTCAAAGGCAACAGCTTTAGCTGCGATAATATGCTCTAAGGGCCCGCCTTGAGTTCCGGGGAATACAGATTTATCAAATTTCTTACCAAATTCTTTATCTTTGCATAAAATCAACCCTCCCCTTGGCCCCCTCAATGTCTTGTGAGTTGTAGTAGTTACAACATCGCAATATGGTATTGGATTAGGGTGCAGTTTACTTGCTACTAGCCCAGCTATGTGAGCGATATCAGCCATTAGAAAAGCGCCAACTTCGTCAGCAATTTTTCTGAATGACTCAAAATCAATAGTTCTTGGATAAGCAGAATATCCACAAATAATTAATTTTGGTTTTGTAGCTAAAGCAATATCTCTTATAGCGTTGAAATTTAATCTATTAGTTTCTTTATCAACTCCATAGTGCACAGCATTGAACCATTTCCCACTCATATTGACTGGAGATCCATGGGTTAAATGCCCCCCATGCGATAAATCCATTCCCAGAATCGTGTCACCTGGATTAAGTAAACTTAAAAAAACCGCCGCATTTGCTTGTGCTCCGCTATGAGGCTGAACATTTGCCCAATCTGCATCAAAAAGTTGTTTAGCTCTCTCGATAGCTAACTCTTCAATTTCATCAACAAATTCGCATCCACCATAATATCTTTTTTGTGGAAGACCTTCTGCATATTTATTTGTAAGAACAGAACCTTGAGCCTCCATCACTGCCATTGACGCAAAGTTTTCACTAGCGATTAGTTCAAGATGAGTTTCTTGTCTATTTTTTTCGAAATTAATCAATTTAGATATGATTGGATCACTTTCTTTAAGATTTTTAAGAATATTCATTAAACAAGGGAAACTTTAGATTAAATATAAACGATATTTTAAAAGAAAATGTAAAAAAATTATTTCATATTTTTACGCGCCTGGAGAGATTCGAACTCCCGACACCCTGATCCGTAGTCAGGTGCTCTAATCCACTGAGCTACAGGCGCATATTTATGTAATATCTCTGGTTTTGGGTCTCTTAGTCAATTAGATTTCAGTTAAACTGTATATTATTAACAATTTACTTCTTTATAATTATGCCGATTAAGTGGTATGGAAATGGTGATTCAGAAGATCCCACTTACAAACATTTCTCTAGAATAGTAAATTTTGTAATTCATTGCATGGTATTTACTGCAGTTGTGAGTGGAACTTGGCTTTTCAAAGAGATTAAACATGAGTTGGTTTTTTTTAATAATTTTGCAATTGCATGGGCAGTTCTTCTTTCATCACATTTAGTTTTTGTATTTTTAAAAAAACCTAAAGACTATAAAAAACAATCAACTTAGGTTCCAATTATGAATTCTCAGATGCAAATTAGTGATCTAGAAAATATTATTTCAGAAAAAATTTTTATAAAAATAGAAAAATGGAATCTGTATCTTGGAGATGCTGGTTTAGCTAGAAATCTTGCTTTGGAATGTATTAGCAATTTAGATAAAGGTAGCCAGCAGGCTGCAAAATTAGGCTTAGAAGCTATTAATGTAAAAATTGGAGATGGAAATCAAACAATTCTTTTGTCTAAGTTGATAACTGCATCACAAATTTGTGATTTAGAGGAAATACTTGATAATTTATGATTCTTAATCATATTTTGATTAGTTGATTTAATTTATTAACCCCGAATAACTTGGTTATCGAAAAATAAATAATCAAAAAAGCCAACAATCCTATAACTAATATAAATAGCTCCCAAACGTTAGAATTTAATACATTTATATCCTTGATAATTGAATAACAAAGTGTGCTTGTAATAGAGCAGGCTAATGAAATAAGAACAAATTTTTTTAATAAAATAATTTTAGGGATTTTGATTCCATAAGTATTAAAGTTTGTAGTAAGAAAAATACAAATAATTAAGTTAACTATTCCTGAAGAAAGGATTATACCTATAACACCAAAATTATAAGGAGATAAGTTTCCATAATTAATAGTTGGAGCTCCTACTAGAAACCAATCGAAAAAAACATTTAGTATTATTCCAGCGAAAGATAATTGAAACGGTAACTTTGGGTTTTCAATTGCATAATAAGCTCTAACTAATAAATCTCTGTAGAGATAAAGAGGAATTCCAACAGCATAGGCAATTAAAATATTTTTTACTAAAAATACGGCTTCGGAATTAAAAGCCCCTCTTTGAAAAACAAATTGTACTATTTGATTATTAAATGTGATAAAAAAACCAGTCAAAAAAATAGTTGTTAAAAAACAATATTCTATTGCTGAGATTAAACTTTTTTCTAAGTTTCTATTCTCTTGCTTACTATTGAATTTTGAAAACTTTGGAAGTAGTGGCAAGATCAAAGCGTTTGATAAAACTCCAAGTGGAGCTTGTATAAGAAAATTGCCGTAGGCTAATCCCGATGCGGCACCTTGAAAGCTTGAAGCAAAAAACATATCAACAAAAACATTAATTTGCCCTAAACCTGATGAAATTGTTGCAGGAGCAATTAATTTGAAGATTCTTTTCTCTTCATTTTTAAATAAATGCCAAGCCGAATTAAATCTAAATAAGCCGATCTTATTGATTTCCCAGCACTGAACAGCAAATTGTATACAAGTACCTGTTAATGTCGCTTTGGCGAGTAATCCTGAATAAAACAAATAATTAGAATTTGTATTTTGATGATTAAAGATCCAACTGGCTGAAATAAATAAAATTGTTGTCAGACTTGTTAAAGCTGGACTTATGCTTGATATGAAAAATTTATTTCTTGAATTTAAAGCTCCAAAACTCAACCCTATAAAAGCAGAAAGAGGAATACAAGGAGTTAGTATTTTTAATTGATAAGTTGCGATAGATTTAGCTTCATCACTTAAATTTGGGGCTATAAAGTTTATTAGAAAACCTGAATTAAAATATACAACTACTCCTAGAATAAAAAATAACAAAGTTAGTTTAATACTTACTTTTGTTAATACGATGCCCCCCTCTCTCATCTTAAGTGGAGTTAGCACTGCTACAACTGCATTATGTAATGGGCCATTAATTCCACCTATAATAATTAGTAAAAAACCTGGGATTATGTAGGCGTAGTTATAGGCGTCGTATGTTAATCCAATACCAAAGGCTGCAGCGATAAATATTTGTCTTATAAAACCCGCAACTTTACTTAGAGATGTGGCAAGCGAAATTGAAGCCACATTATTTTTAAAATACGAATGCATTTGATATTGAGTTAAATCTTTTCAAGAAGATTTAGATTCCATTATATTTTGTTTCTAATCTAGTTCACACTTTATGAATGATCGAATAATTGAATTTGAACCATTAATTGAAGGTATTTTAATTAAAAGATATAAAAGATTTCTCGCTGATATTCAGATTGAAAATGGAGAAATAGTTACTGCCCATTGTGCTAATACAGGCCCGATGAAGGGTCTTTTAAACGAAGGAGCTAAAGTAAGAATTAGCTTTTCTTCATCATCTACAAGAAAGCTACCTTGGACTTGGGAACAAGTAAAAGTAATAGGAATTGATAACAATGAGGTTTGGGTTGGTATAAATACATTATTTGCAAATAAACTTATTAGAAAAGTTATTGAACAAAACCTATTCAAAGATAAACTCGGCGAGATAGCTAAAATCAAGTCTGAAGTACCTTATGGAAAAGATAAAAAAAGTAGAATTGATTTTCTTTTAACTCCAAAATCTTCAAATCCTGATAATCGTAACATTTATGTTGAGGTTAAAAATACTACTTGGACAAAAAATAATGTAGCTCTTTTCCCTGATACGGAGACGAAAAGAGGACAAAAACATTTAATAGAATTAAAAGGCTTAATTCCTGAAAGTAGAAGTGTTTTAGTTCCTTGCATTACAAGAAAAGATATAGATTATTTTGCCCCTGGAGATGAATCAGATCCATTGTATGGAAAGCTTTTTAGAGAATCAATTAGTGCAGGTATGTTACTAATGCCATGCTGTTTTGAGTTTCATTCAGATCATGTAGCTTGGAAAGGATTTAAACCCTTAAAATTAAATTAATTTTTGGGAATTTTAATTTGATTTAGAAAAAATACCTCACTTTAACAAAGATTTTTTGGTATGCAACAATTAAATTGGTATAAACGACTACTAGACATACATAAGTTTTCTGAGCAAAATTATATATGAAAGGAAACAGGATCTCCTGTTTTTTTGCAGACTAATTTTTTATTTATGACCACTGCTTTGCAAACGCCTCAAAGGCGCTCTAGGTCCAAGCTACAAGATGCAAGTCTTGTTAATGGACCTATGCTCCTTTTGAGGAGTATTCGTGGGTTCAGTTCAAACCGCTCAATGTTGTGGCTTGCAACTGTTCCTCTAGCTTTGTTTGGTTTAGGTATTTTTAATCTTTCAGCTCACGCAGCTGATTTACCTGAGTTGAATGCAGCTTTTCTAGCTAATAATTTATGGCTTTTGATCGCTACTATTTTAGTGATCTTCATGAACGCCGGTTTCGCTATGGTTGAAGCGGGTATGTGTCGGTCTAAAAACGCCGTCAACATTCTTGCTAAAAACCTTTTCGTATTTGCTTTAGCTGTAACCTCTTATTGGTTTATTGGCTACTCATTAATGTACGGAGGAAGTGTTGCTGACGGATGGCTATATTTTGGAGGCTTATTTTTTGATCCCACAGTAACAGCCGATATGGTTACTGATGCTGGATTAGTTCCAACAGTTGATTTCTTATTCCAGTCTGCTTTTGCAGGTACTGCAGCAACTATCGTTTCTGGTCTTGTTGCTGAAAGAGTTAAATTTGGTGAATTTGTTGTTTTTGCGATTGTATTAACAGCATTTATTTATCCAATTGCTGGTAGCTGGAAATGGAATGGTGGTTGGCTCGATTCTCTTGGTTTCGTTGACTTTGCAGGTTCTTCAATTGTTCACTCAGTTGGAGCATGGGCAGGTTTAGTGGGGGCTATGCTTCTAGGACCAAGAATCGGTAAATACTCCGATGGAAAGCCACAGGCTATGCCTGGTCACAATATGGCTATTGCTACTTTAGGTGCTTTAATTCTATGGATAGGTTGGTACGGATTTAATCCTGGTTCTCAACTTGCTATGGATCAATGGGTTCCATATGTTGCTGTAACGACTACTCTTGCAGCTGCAGCTGGTGCTATTGGAGCAACTATTGTTTCTACTTTAACTTCCGGAAAGCCAGATCTTACTATGATCATTAACGGTATTCTTGCTGGTTTGGTAAGTATTACTGCAGGTTGTGGTGATATGACTCTTGCGGGAGCTTGGTTCGCTGGACTAGTTGGCGGTATTATCGTTGTATTCTCCGTTGCAGCACTTGATGCAGCTGAAATTGACGATCCTGTTGGTGCATTCTCTGTTCACGGAGTTTGTGGTGTATGGGGTACCCTCGTTATTGGTCTTTGGGGAACTGCAGTTCAAGGAGATGGAGCAGGTATGGGATTGTTCAATGGTGGTGGTATTAATCTACTTCTTGTTCAAGCTCTTGGTGCAGCAGCTTATGCTATCTGGACACTTGTTACTTGCTGGATCGCTTGGTCTATCATCGGAGGATTATTCGGAGGAATTCGTGTATCTGAAGAAGAAGAGACTCAAGGTTTAGATATTTCAGAGCATGGTATGGAATCTTATCCAGACTTTGCATCTGCTAAATAATCAAAAACTTAGATATAAATTTAGAAACTTGACTTTTGTCAGGTTTCTTTTTTTTTATTTTTTGCAAAAAATTATTAAAAATGTTGTAATATCAAAAATATGGATACTCAAGAATTTAGAAGATCTCTTCATCATTCGAACAGATATAACCGGAGGGGTTTTGATTCTCCTACTAAAAGAGCCCAAGCTTTAGAAGAGGCTTACCAAAGTGATTTAATTAACACTATTAGAAATAATCGTTTTACATATAAAAAAGGGAGATTAAATATAAAATTAGCCCAGGCATTTGGTTTTTGTTGGGGAGTTGAAAGAGCTGTTGCAATGGCCTATGAAACTAGAAGACATTATCCTAACGAGAATATTTGGATAACAAACGAAATAATACATAACCCATCAGTTAATGATCATTTAAGAAAAATGAATGTTAAATTCATTTCAGCAAAAAATGAAATAAAGGATTTTTCCCCAGTCTCAAAAGGTGATGTTGTAATTCTTCCTGCCTTTGGAGCTACAGTTCAAGAAATGAAACTTCTTCATGAAAAAGGTTGTCATATTATTGATACAACTTGCCCTTGGGTTTCAAAGGTGTGGCACACGGTAGAAAAACATAAAAAACATACCTTTACTTCTATTATTCACGGTAAATTTAAGCATGAAGAAACTCTTGCTACCAGTTCATTTGCTGATAAATATCTTGTAGTACTTAACCTTGAAGAAGCAAATTATGTCTCAGAATATATTCTTGGTAGAGGCAATAGAAATCATTTTCTTAAAAAATTTGCTCAGGCTTTTTCTAATGGATTTGATCCAGATAAAGATTTAGATAGAGTCGGAGTCGCTAATCAAACAACGATGTTAAAAAGCGAAACAGAGGAAATAGGAAAAATTTTTGAAAAAACTATGCTTCATAAATTTGGTCCAGAAAAATTAAATAGTCACTTTTTAGCTTTCAATACAATTTGTGATGCTACTGAAGAAAGACAAGATGCGATGTTTTCATTAGTTGATGATGATTTAGATATCCTTGTTGTCATAGGTGGATTTAATTCTTCAAATACAACCCACCTGCAAGAGATAGCTATAAATAAAAATATTTCTTCTTTTCATATTGATACACCTGAAAGAATTTCAGTTGAAGAAAATTCTATTTGCCATAAACCGCTTAAATCTGAAATGGTTTTGAAAAAGAATTTTATTCCTGAGGGAGAAATTAAAGTAGGTATTACTTCTGGAGCTTCTACTCCAGATAGGATAGTTGCTGATGTTATTGAAAAATTAATAATAATCACAAAATAAATATAAATATTTCGGGTTTGTTTTAACTTTATTAATTACATATTTCCTAAAGATCTACTTTATTATCTAGAATGATCAAAAATATATGAAGTATGGAAGACACAACACAACCTAATCAAGATCAAACAGCCAAAATGAATGCTTCAAAGGCTCCTCAAAAGGTCGAAGTTGTTGTAGCTAATCCCTCTTCAAATTCAGAGGTAAATATTTTAGGAGAATTATCTATATTTATTTTAAGGATTGGTTTTAGTGTTTTGATGATTCATCATGGCCTAGAAAAGCTTCAAGATCCTCAAGGCTTTGGAGAATTTGTGGTAGGTAAGTATTTCCCATTCTTACCAGGCGACCCTGTCCTTTGGACCTATGGAGCCGCTATTACTCAATTGGTATGCCCAATAGGTTTAGCATTAGGAATTTTTGCAAGACTTAGCTCTCTTGGACTTTTCTCTACGATGGCATTTGCTGTTTATTTTCACCTTTTAGATACAGGTTTAGAGGGGTTCCCATTAGCCGTAGTTGAAGGTCATAATTATGCTTTCGAGCTCTCTTTCATATACGGAGCTATCTCTCTTTATTTTTTATGTGCAGGACCAGGAAGACTAGCACTTCTTCGTAAGACAAACAAAATCACTTATTATCCAAAAACAAATTGATTTAGTGTCGAAAATGTCTCTTCTTTGTAAATACCATGGAAATCCCTTTTAGATTGCACATTTCAATACTTTCTTCATCCCTTATACTTCCCCCTGGCTGAATAATTGAGCTAATTCCATATTCATTTGCAAGTTCTACGGTATCTGCAAATGGGAAGAAACCATCGCTTGCAAGTACACCTCCATAACCATTTTTTTTAGCAGCTTGTAAAGCTATTTTTGAAGCCCCAACCCTATTCATTTGGCCAGCTCCGATGCCAAGAGTTTGTTGATCTTTTGCAATCACAATGGCATTAGATTTAACGTGTTTGCAAATTTTCCAGGCAAAACTCAAATCTAAATAATCTTGAGTACTTGGAGTTATTTTAGTAACTGAAATCCAAGAATCTTCTTTATTTTCCTGATTTTCAGAGTCCTGCACTAGTATTCCTCCCATAATTGACTTAGAAGAAGTTTGGTGTCCTTTAGCCAGTAAATCTTTAGGTAATTTTAAAACTCTTAAATTCTTTTTAGTCTTTAAGATTTCTAAAGCTTCTTTATCAAAGGATGGTGCTACTACACACTCTAAAAAAATGTCTTTAAGATTAAGAGCAGTCTCTTCATCAACATTTGCATTAAATGCAACTATGCCTCCAAAGGCACTAACTGAATCGCATTTTAATGCGTTCTTAAAAGAATTAGATGCTGAATTACTAATCGACGCCCCACAAGGATTGTTATGTTTTAAAATTACTGCCGCGACTGATTTTTTTTCTAATTTAGGCTGCACTTCGTAGCCAAATTCTATTACAGTTGAAAGAGCTGATTCAAGATCAAGTAAGTTGTTATAGCTCAATTCTTTGCCTTGTAATTGTTCTGCTGAGTTCCAGCCAATATTATTTAATCCATACCATAATGCTTTTTGATGAGGATTTTCTCCATATCTTAATTGTTTTATTAGTGGAAATGACTTTATAAAAGTAGAAGTTATTAATCCCTTTTCTTTACTCATCCAATTGGATATTGAACAGTCATAACTCGCAGTATGTTGAAATGCTTCAAATGCTAACTTCGTTTTGAATTCTTTTTTAAGAGGACCTTTTTTGATCTCTTCAATATAATCTTTATATTGATTGGGATCTACTAATACTGCTACATCAGCATGATTTTTAGCTGCAGAACGTATCATAGAGGGACCCCCTATATCTATATTTTCGATTGCTTCTTCCCAAGAACATTGCTCTTCCACTTTTTTCTTAAAGGGATACAAATTAACAACTACCAAATCAATCAATTCCAGTTTGTTTACTTCTATTTCCTTCTGATGCTTCTCGTTGGATCTTTTAGCCAGAATTCCTCCATGAATTTTTGGATGTAAAGTTTTAACTCTCCCTTCTAGAATTTCTGGAGATTTAGTAAAATCTGATACTTTAACTACAGGAACGTTTGAATCTATTAAGTACTTGGCGGTTCCACCACTTGATAGAATAGTATAACCAAAATTTTCAACTAAATCCTTACAAAATGGAATGATATTTGTTTTATCTGAAACACTTACTAGAGCTAATGGTGACATTACAAAAAAACTTTATTACTTAAGAATATAAACATGAAATATGATATCAATCATGAATATGTTTCGATTAGCTCTCAAACTGCAAAGCACAGAATCATTTTGATTCATGGTTGGGGAGCTGATGCAGATGATCTTTTGCCAATAGGGAAGGAGATTATAGAACTATCTAAGGTTGATTTTGAAGTATTATCTTTGCGAGCCCCAAGATTGCACACTAATAATACGGGGAGGCAATGGTATGGCTTATATCCTCCTGATTGGAATGAGGCAGTTTATGCAGTAAATCAACTTACGCTATCACTTAGAAAGTTGGATAATATTAATATTCCTCTAAAAAAAACAATTTTGTTGGGTTTCTCTCAAGGCGGAGCAATGGCAATAAATATGGGCTGTCAATTAGATATAGGTTTGATTATTTCTTGTAGTGGATACCCTCACCCAAATTGGACACCTGGAAAGAAATATCCCCCAATATTAATTAGTCATGGCTTTATGGATGAAGTTGTACCAATATCGGCTTCTAAAAGTATTTATCAAAAAATAAAAAAAGTATCCCAGAATTTTTGTGAATTAAACGAATTTAATGGTTATCACCAAATCGATCCTAACTTGATTCATTCTATTAATTTACAAATCAAAGAACTGTTTTAAACAAAGGCATATTCGTACTCTTCAATTTCTTCCCAATCATCTGCAGTAAGTTCTAAACCTTCAAATATTTTTTCTTCCCCAATACCCTCAACTACAACTTTAAGAGAAGGGAATAAAAAATGATTTTCTTCTGCGTATTGAGCACTAAATAATCCTTTTTCTCCCCAAAAGAATCTATCAGTGGTATGTTCATTTCTTCTAACATTGAAAACTGATGGAGCAGATAATGCATTTTCTGCTATGAATCTCCTAGCAGCAGTTACTGGCTTATGTTTACCTGTTTCGATATGATAAATAGGTACGTGCGCCATAACTCTTTGACCCGCAAGTCTTCTTCTACTGATTCTCTTTCTTTTTTTTGACATTGATTGGTACTCCCAAAATTATTTGTGACTTAGACTAGTCTTATTTAATTTTACTAATCTTATATTTGTGACTTTGAATTCACATCAAATGACATAGAGGACCCATCAACCTCTGATGTAGCATAATAAATATGGACAAGTGTTCATATTTAAGGCTGAAATAAGTCAGGCCTCTCTTTATATCTTAATACTTTTTTCAGATTTTACAAGTTTTTTTCAAATTTTCTCCAAATCTTATCTAATAAAATACTTTACATGAAGATTTCCCAAAAATTTGAAGATCTAACTTTAAAACAACTAGAGAGCTTCGGATGTTCAATGGGAGTCACTCATCTGGTTCTATACCTTGCCTCCGCCAAAGAGGGCTCTAAAGCAACATTTGAAATGATTTCTCAATGGCCACAAGTTGATAAATTATTAGTATCTATTGATGATGACCCAATATTAAAAGTTTCATCACCGAATAGAAGATGGTATCCGCTTCAAGAAAAAGATATTTTACTGGGTGTTCTTCGAGTTGAAACTGATTTGAACAATGGTAATTGGCCATTAATTCTAGATTCTAGATTGAAAGCACTCTCAATATCTTTGGCTAAATGCGTATCAATTGAAATAGAAAGGCAAACTAATAATAAAGAAATAAATTTTTTAAAAAATCAAGTGAATATTGTAATTCATCAATTGAGGAACCCTTTGGCTGCTATAAGAACATACGCAAAATTATTAGTTAAAAGACTTGGATCTGATGTGGACTCTATAGAAATTGTTGAAAGTATGATGGTAGAGCAAAATCAAATAAATCAATATGTTGATTCTTTTGAGAAATTAAATAAACCTATCAAACTTCTTCTAGATATAGGAGAAGAAAGATTACTATTACCCCCTAATTTAGATAACGAAAAAAAAATAACTATTCATGATCTTCTTCTTCCTATTTTGGAGAGAGGAAAGGCTAATGCAAAATTGAAAAATAGAGATTGGACTCAACCCCCTTTTTGGCCAGAGTGGACTTTAATAGCTATTGATCCGAAATTTGTTGTAATTGCTGAAATTGTCGCAAATTTATTAGAGAATGCTTTTAAATACGCTGATAAGGATGCAGAAATTGGAATCTTTGTTACCTCAAGAGGATTGTGTATTTTTGATGACGGTAAGAAAATAACAAAAAATGAAAATGAGAAAATTTTTCAAAAAGGTTTTAGAGGCAAAGCTTCAAAGAAAAAAGAGGGTACTGGAGTAGGCCTTTTTTTAGCGCGAAAATTAGCAAAACAAATTGGGGGAGATTTGAATTTATTAGAAAATCCTATGAGAATTAATGATGAAGATTTAAAAGCTCTTAAAAAGAAAAACATATTTTATTTAGAACTTCCTATAAAAGAGCTGCGTGTATAAATAGCATTGATGTTTCAACCAGCACCACACATGCGCCACATGTATCTCCATTAAATCCACCAATTCTGCTGCCTAAAATTTTTGGTATTTTATAACTTACAAAAAATCCTATAAGCAATAGCAATAAATTTTGAATTAAAAATTGAGCTGATTCATATGAAATTAAATAATAAATAATTAAAATAAAAATGAAAATTATAGAAAGTAAAGATTCTTTTTTTATACCATTCCAGTAAGTTTTGTGGTTTATTGACGTTGTTCCGAGAGTTATATATTTAAATTTATCTATAAAAATTAAAGTTGAAAATCTCCCCCAAAATAAAGATATAGGTAAAATAAAAATTATTTGGCTTTGGATTTTTAACAGACATGCAATCTGTATTAATGTAACGAAAAATAATGACTGTACTCCAAATGACCCAACTTGACTATCTTTCATGGCTTTTAAACATTTATTTTTGCCTGCAAAAATACCATCAAATGTATCCATTAAACCATCCAAATGAAGCCCCCCAGTAATTAAATATCCTGAAGCTAAACAGATTGGAACAGACGCATAAATAGACCAAGAATTGTTTCTTAAAATGAGATAAATAAAGCTTTGTACTAACCCTATTGAAAATCCTATTATTGGGGCAAATTGAGCAATGTTTTCAAATTTCGGAGGAATAAAAGGCAACTTTGGAAAAGTAGTGTAGAAGATTAGAGCTCCCGCAAGATTATTAATGAAATATTTTTTGATGGGACTATAGATAGTTTCACTAAAATAATAGAGTAGATTATAAAAAATAATCAGAAATTTTTTATAAGTTATCGTGTTTAATTTTGAAGTTACATCAACTTGTATTAATACAGAAGCTAGAACTGGGATCTTTCATACTCCTAATGGCCAAGTTAGAACCCCTAGATTCATGCCAGTAGGTACTTTAGGAACGGTTAAAGGGATTTCATCTAAACAGTTGAAATCAACTGGTTCAGAGATGGTTCTTTCTAATACATTCCACCTTCATCTTCAACCTGGGGAAAACCTTATCAAAGAAGCTGGTGGAATTCATAAATTTATGAATTGGGATAAACCTATACTTACTGATTCCGGTGGATATCAAGTTTTTAGCTTGGCTAAATTAAACAATATTACAGATGAAGGAGTGGAATTTAAAAATCCTAGAGATGGAAGCCATGTTTTTTTATCTCCACAAAAAGTAATGCAGATTCAAATGGATCTTGGATCTGATATCGCGATGGCTTTTGATCATTGTCCGCCTCATACTGCTAGTGAAAATGATATTCAAGATTCTTTAGAACGTACTCATTTATGGTTGGACAAATGTGTTGAAGTTCATAAGAAATCTAATCAAGCACTATTTGGGATTGTTCAAGGAGGGAGATACCCAAAACTTAGAGAAATAAGTGCCAAATTTACTAGCTCTTTTGATTTGCCTGGAATTGCAGTGGGAGGTGTAAGTGTTGGAGAGTCCATTGACCAAATTCATAATGTTATAAAATTCGTACCAAAATTCTTACCTAAAGATAAACCGAAATACTTAATGGGTATAGGATCCTTACAAGAAATTCAATTAGCCATAGCAAATGGATTCGATCTGTTTGATTGTGTTTTACCAACAAGATTAGGAAGGCATGGGACAGCATTTTTTAATGATGAACGATGGAATATAAGAAATGCTCGTTTTAAAAATGATTTTTCTCCAATAGATACAACTTGTAAATGTGAAACTTGTAAATCGTATTCTCGTGCTTACTTGCATCATTTAGTTAGAAATGATGAAATATTAGGTCTAACTCTTATTAGTCTGCATAATATTTCTCATCTTATTCGATTTACAAATGCAATTTCTGCTGCAATTAAAGATAATTGTTTTACAATAGATTTCGCTCCTTGGAAAAGATCCTCTATTGCTCACCATACGTGGTAACGTCTTAACATAATTAATTAATTTATTAAGAAGGTGCTCACTCTTTTAAATACATTCGCTGAACTGCCTGAAGCATATAAGGCTTTCGCTCCAACAGTTGATGTTCTTCCTTTAATACCTTTATTTTTCTTTTTATTAGTATTTGTTTGGCAAGCTGCAGTTGGATTTAAATAAAAACTAATTATTTTTTAGAAAGGTATTTCAAGTGAAATCGCATCTCCAGAGTTTTCTACTGCACATTCAATAAAATCTGCAATTTTTAAAGCCCTTGAGGCTTGTTCTCCATCCACCTCTGGAGATTCTTTACCTTGTACGCACTTAAGAAAATGTTCTAACTCTGCATATAAAGGTTCAATAGAGGTTGTGCTTACTTCCTCAACATAACCATCATTTCTATATACTAATTCGCCATGCTCTGCTGTATAGGATTCATGAGCTTTTCTATGGATTTGTAGAGAATGATTTAAGAAGTCAGTTTCAACTAGACCATTCTGGCAATGTGCGCTTAAATTTCTAATTTTTTTATGACTCATTTTGCTGGCAGTCAAGCTTGCAATAATATTATTGTTGAAAACTAAAGTAGCATTTACATAATCTATTAAGCCATCGCTATTTCTTCCTCCTACGGCGGCTAATTTCTGTATTTTTGAATTAACTAATTCAAGAACTAGATCAATATCATGAATCATTAAATCCATGACAACTGATACATCATTTGCTCTATCAGCATGAGGACTGTGCCTCCTTGCTTCTAAAACAACGATCTCTTCATTTTGAACTATTTTGTTTAATTCTCTAAAAGCAGGATTAAATCTTTCAATATGCCCAACTTGTAAAAGACAATTACTAATTTTAGAGGCATTTATTAAAGATTTTGCCTCTAACTCATTAGCTGCAATTGGTTTTTCAATGAGAACATTAACACCTGCTTGAAGACAATCTAGACCTACTTTGTGATGAAGAAGTGTAGGAACAGCGATACAAATCGCATCAACTTTAGAAATAAGATCATGATAATCTTTAAACCACTCGCATTGAAATTGCGCTACTGCTAATTTACCTCTGTTTTCGTTGGGATCAGCAACTCCAACTAAATCAGCATCTTTTAGCAAACTAAGCACGCGAGCATGATGCCAGCCCATATTTCCGATTCCGATGACTCCAACCTTTACTGAGGATGAGGTTGGTTTCATATCTTATAGTCCATGTAATATTTAGCTATTATCCTTCATTAGATGTCAATTTTAACTTTTTGGTAGAAATATTTTTACACGATCAATTTTGGGACCTGACATTGAAATTATTTCAAATTTAATATTTTTAAAATCTAAACTATCTCCAATTTTTGGAACCATTTGAAATTTTTCAAGAAGAAATCCTGCGAGTGTATGATAATCGGCTCCTTCTGGAAGAAAACATCCTAACTTTTTGTTTATTTCTATTATTTCCGCTTTGCCAGCAATTGACCACTTTTTAGAGAAATTATCCAACATTTTCATATCAGAATATATTCTGCTATTCAGCATTTCTTCTCCAACAATCTCTCCAGTAAGATCAGCTGCAGTGATTAGTCCCTCGGTCCCGCCATGTTCATCAACAACTAGCAAAAATGGATTGTAATCTCTAACGAGAGGTAATATTTCTGCTAATGAGCATGTCTCTATTACTTTAGTAACAGGTAAAAGGAAAGGTTCTAGTAATGTATTTGCTTCCATTTCGCTCTTAGATATTGGTTTTGCTAAGTAACGCAAATCTAAAACTCCTAAAACATCATCAAGTGATTCACCAATTACAAAAAATCGGGCATGTCTAGTTTTATCAACTTGTTTCATAAGTTCAGCAAAAGTAATATTTTTTGGCAAGGTTACCATTTCAGATCTTGGAATCATTACTTCTTTGACTTGAGTATCTTTTAAAGCAAAAACACCTTCTAAGATATTTTTCTCATCAGGTTTTAATCCTGTGACATTATCTGTTTCTATTAATGTTTCTAATTCACCTGCTGATAACACTGAATTTAATGAATCCCATTTGTTGTTTAGATTAAATAGCCTTAAACAAGCACTTGCAAATAATTCGATGACAGAAACAATAGGTTGCATACCTTTGCGAACTGAATCAAAGATTGTAGTTAATCTCAAAGCAGCTGACTCTGGATTATTAATTACTAATGCTTTTGGAATAAGACCAGATATAAGGGTGACTAAAAGTACTATGAAAAAAAATAATAAAAGATCATATACTCGATTTGAAAATTCATTTTTGTTCCAAAAATCATTAGCCAAACCTTTACTTAACCAACCAATAGCTATGAGGGAAATTGTTACTCCAAATTGAGACGCTATGAGCGAAGATCTGAATCTTTTTTGAATTTTTAAAATGGAAAATGCTCCCTCTCTTTTCTCTTCTATAAGTCTTAAAACTTTACTTGGCCTTATTAATAAAAATGAGAGTTCACTTGCAGCAAAAAAAGCTGGAAATATCAAGAGTAAAAATAGTAAAGTTATTTTCATTCAATTACAAATAAGTGATGGGGGTGGCGAGGATCGAACTCGCCTTAGCCAAATTATGAGTTTGGTGCATTCACCAGATTGCTACACCCCCAGATTTTTGCAGTAATGATTAATTAGATTAAATTTACATATACTATAAAAATAATATTTCAAAAAGCACCAACTTAGTAAGTTTTTGTGAGATTTCTTTTTTTTCTCCTAATCTTGAAATATAAGCCAAAGCTCTATTAATGAATAATTTTTCGAAGAACAATATAAATAAGGAGAATTTATTAAAACTTTTAATTGAAAAGTCTTACAAGAAAGGAAGTTTTACTTTAGCATCTGGTAAACAAAGTGAACATTATCTAAATTGTAAACCGGTATCCTTAAATGGAACAGGGTTGCAACTAATTAGTGATTTGTTTCTAGAATTAATGAATCCAAGTTCAAAAGCTGTTGCTGGTTTGACTTTAGGAGCTGACCCTTTAGTTAGTGGTGTAATCGTAACCGCTGCTTCTAAAGGATTATTACTAGATGCTTTAATTATTAGGAAAGAAACAAAGGAATATGGAACAAAGGCTGGATTAGAGGGCCCTTCCTTAAAGGAAGGGACTTTAGTAACTGTTTTGGAAGATGTTGTCACTACTGCTGGTTCAGCTATAAAAGCAATTAATAAGCTAAGAGAAAATAATTTTTTAGTCAAAGAGGTTTTGTCTATCGTTGATAGAAAAGAAGGAGGTTATGAGGCTTTAAAAGAACACAATATACAATTAAAAAGCTTATTTGCAATAGAAGACTTTGTCTAAATAATGTCAAAAATTAAAGAAAATAAAAAACAAATTTGGCTTGAGAAATTTGATTGCTTTTCTATTACCGGAAAAGATAGTAAAAGATTCTTAAATGGAATAACGACAGGTAATATTATGGATCTAAATAATAATGTTTTGAAAACTTGCTGGTTATCCCCAAATGGAATTTTAAAAGCAGTACTTGAGATTAATGGATTAGATAATCAATTAGAAATAATTGTTTTTGTAGGAAATACTATTGAAATAAAAAAATACTTTAATAATATTATCTTTCCATCAGATGATGTTTCATTAAGTGATACTTCTTCAATAAATAGACTTCAGCAAGTTGATGATATGAATTCATGGAGAATCACTCAACCTGTTTTTTTTAAAAATGAAGACAAAAAATATGATTTTTTTAACAATAATTCAAATTTAATGAATAATAATGAAATGCAATTGTGGAAGATTAATCAGGCTATCCCAACTTTAGATAATGAAATTAATGGAAAGAATAATCCACTTGAATTGGGACTTGTAGATCTTATAGATTTCAATAAAGGTTGTTATTTGGGTCAAGAAACAATGTCAAAAATTAGGAATGTTTCCTCTTTAAAGCAAGAGATCAGAGTATGGATGGCTAAGGATAAAGATTTGAATTTAGAATCTGAGGATAAGACTATATATAGTAATCAGAATAAAGAAAAATCGGTTGGTTATATTACCAGTATTTATAAATTAGATTCTAGAATAATAAAAGGCTTGGCAATGATAAAGAGGAAACATTTAGATGAGGTAAATCCCTTTTTTTCTGATATTGCTGGCCAAATTTCAATAGATAAATCTGTAGGTTCAACTTTTCTTTAATTAATATTTTCGTGTTTTTTAATTAACCATTTTGCGATGTGAAGTGTAGCCAAACAGTCATCTCGATTATATTTAATTATTTTTTTTAGAAAGAGATCATTTAAAGTACTTTTATATTGAATCCACCAATATAAAGCTTTTGATCCACTTACATTTTTTTGTTTCCATTTGAATCCCATCCAATTAGCAACTGTTTTTAAACTATAGTTTCTAATTGGTAATATCCATGATCCTCTTACTATTAAATGTAAGTCAATAAATCTTGACTTTAGGTTCTCAATTTCTTTTACATCAAGATCTATTAGCCTAGCTAAATTTAAAATTGCTATTTTCTCAGTCTCTCCATAATGTAAAACTGGCCAGGATTTTTTAGAAAAAAGTTTTTGGATAATTTCTTTATTAGATTTTTTAGTATTATTTTTGAGGTTTAATATTGGATCATATAAATCATCTTCAATGTTTTCAAATAAATTATTTACTTTTAAAAATCCATATAAAAAATCATGTTTCTCATCCGGATTTGACTCGATATCAAAAATAAAGAATCCTGAATCTTTGTTTTTTAAAAGATAAGATAAGTTTTCATTTTCAAAAATTCGAATTGGTATTCCTGATAAATATGAGTTTGATTGATTTATAAACTTCGAAGCTTTTTCAAATTTTTGCTCATTGAATTGAAAAAGTTTTTCTCCTAAATCGATTTTCTTAGTAGCCGCAAGTTCTTTAATATTTAAGATCCCATTTTTTTGAAGAGATAAGGCTGTTTTAGAACCAATACCATCTATATCTGTTAGATTTCCATTATCTTTTGCTTCTTTATCGCAAAACTTTTGCCAAGAACATATCGTACATTTTTTTCTGTCTTCAGTAATATCTGGAATAGATTTTTTTAGACATTCATTTAATTTTAAAAAAGTATTTAATACTTTTTTTCTTAGTTGTTGATTTAAGTCAATTTTTTGAATATTAAGTTGATTTGAAAAATTTGAAATTACTAAACCTTTTTCAATTTTTGATTCTTGAAAGGGCTCTAATAGAATCGAACAAAAACCTAAATCGAATAGATGCTCTTTTGTTGTTCTATGTCCTAACTTATATACAACAGGTATATATTTATATTCTCCCCATTTGCTAAAACCACCTACTTTTTTAAGTAATTGTGGTTGAATTTCTGCATTTATATTAATTACTTTAGATCTTGCTTTTAATCCGATTACCCCACTTGAACCTTTTACGCATGCTTTTGTTCCAGAATATAAATCTCCATCACTTAGTTTATAAAAGTTTTTGTATCGATTAATTATTTCTATAGATTGATGTGGGGTCCAAATTTTATTAAGCTTATTGCCCTGATAATCAAGCCAAGCTTTTCTTTTGCATCTTATAAAACTTTTTAAATAAAGATTATTCAAATTTTTTTGCAAAGGCAGTTTAAATTTTTACTCCTATAAATTAATATAGATAATTATTGGAAATCAAGGAATTATTTAACTTTGTCTGCAAATGAACTAGATGAAATAAAATTCGGAACTGACGGCTGGAGAGGAATAATTGGTTTCGATTTCAATATATCAAATCTCTCTAGAGTAGTAGTCGCTTCATGTCAGGAATTATATTATCAATACTTCGAAGAAACTAATTCTCGAAAAATACTTATAGGGTACGATCGTAGATTTATGGCAAATGAGTTTGCAAAGGAGATAGCCTCTTTTGTAAAAGGATGTGGTTTTGAACCCATTCTATCTACAAGTTATGTCACAACACCTTCTTGCAGCTTTTACGCCAAAAAATTTATGTTTTTAGGTTGTCTAGTTCTTACAGCAAGTCATAATCCTTATAATTGGTTGGGTTTAAAGATTAAAAGTTTTAAAGGGTGTTCTGTAGATGAATCTTTTACAAAGGAAGTTGAAAAAAGGTTAATTCTTGGCAACTCAATTGAAAGATTAGAAGGGGTATATGAAAAAGTTGATATTAAAAAGTTTCATTTAGATCAAATTAAATCTAAATTTAATATTGATTTTATAGTGAATAATTTAAAGAAAATGAATTTGCATATTTATGTTGATTCTATGCATGGTTCAGCAGCAAATTGTATTAGTCAGATTTTTGAAGGTTATGATTTAAAATTAATTACTGAAATTAGAGCAGAGTATGATCCTTTATTTGGAGGAAATCCTCCAGAACCACTGCTAAAATATTTAGGAAATTTAAGTGAAATAATAACAAGATATTCTAAAAAAGGGATTAAAACTCTTGGCATAATTTTTGATGGTGATGGTGATAGGATTGCTGTAATTGATGAAAAAGGAAGATTTTGTAGTACCCAAGCTTTATTACCTTTCTTTATAAGTTATTTGGGAGAAAATAATAAGAATTTATATCCAGTACTTAAAACCGTAAGTGGCTCGGACATTATCAGTAATATCGCAAAGAGTCAAAATAGAGAGGTTTTTGAACTACCTGTTGGTTTTAAATATATTGCAAAAAAAATGATTAAGGAAAAAATATTTATTGGAGGAGAGGAGTCAGGAGGGGTAGGTTTTGGAGACTTCATGCCGGAGAGAGATGCTTTATATGCAGCTATGATTTTATTAAATGGAATCGCAGAAAAATCAAAATATTTATATGAAACTTTAGATCAAATACAAGAAAAATTTGGTCCAAGTTTTTATAGAAGAATTGATATTAAATTTCCAAATCAATCAGAAAAAGAAATTCTTGAAAAACATATTAAAAATAATGTTCCTTCAAAAATATGTGGCTATAGTATTAAAGAAGTTTCAAATATAGACGGCATAAAATTAAGAATGGATAATAATTTTTGGTTATTATTTAGGTTCTCAGGAACAGAACCTCTACTAAGATTGTATTGTGAGGCAAAGTCTGAATATGATTTAAATAAGGTTTTAGAATGGAGTCAAAAATACATAAATAAATTAAAAAATATAAAATGAAAAAATTATTTTTGGCAAGTAAAAATAAAGGTAAAATTGAAGAATATAAAAAATTACTATTAAATGTAAATTGCCAATTATACCTTCAACCAGAATCAATAGAAGTTGAAGAAAATGGAATTACATTTAAGGAGAATGCAATCAGAAAGGCAAGTGAAGTTTCTAAAAAAACTAGAAGCTACGCTTTAGCAGATGATTCGGGAATATGTATTAATGCTTTGGATGGTAAGCCAGGAATTTACTCATCAAGATATGCAGAAAATGATAAAAAAAGAATAGAAAGAGTTTTATCTGAACTCCAAGGAGAAGAAAATAGAGGTGCTTTTTTTATTGCAAATGTTTGTGTTTGCTCTCCAACTGGGAATGTGATATTGGAATCAGAAGCTAAATGTTTTGGAAATATTATTCTAAGTCCTAGAGGAAATAATGGTTTTGGTTATGATCCTATTTTTGAGGAATTATCAAGTAAATTAACATTCTCTGAGATGAATAACGACTTAAAAGATAAATTTAGTCATCGTGGGAAAGCAGTTAAAAAAATCATTCCTCAATTGTTAAAAATATTTGCCTGATTAATTATTAACCCACGATCCATGTAATCCATGTGGAATAGATATTGGTAGCTCATAAATAGCTAATTCTTTTAAGTCTTTAGCATCTAATATCACAAGATCACTTCCTCTTCTACTCCCATTCCATAGCAGTATAAATATATAACCCTCATCTTCTTTATTTGATGATTTTGATGGTACCATTATTGGCTCACTCACGAATCCGCTAGGTGCGGCGGACCAAGAAATTTCCTCTTTGGTAGTCAAATTTATTTTTTTAATAGCTTGTAAAGGAGCATTCCCTATTTTCTTATCTGTACAAGCCATCCAAGAGTAAGATGCTTTTAATCCTAAAAATTTAGGGTTTACAGTAGCGAATTCGCAACATTGTGTACTTAAAGTTTCGAGCTTAGAAGTTTTCCCCTTTAAATCGATAATAGATCTTTTTAAATTACCCTCTGGATATTTATCAAAGTCAATATCCCTGAAATTTTCATCGGGGCCAACAGAAGGAAAATCATCGTAAAAAATACTATCCAAAATTATATTTGAATCTTTTTCGTATGCATTAACATGATGAAAAACAAATCCATCTGGAGCATCTATAGTTATTGGTGGTTGACCCTTAAATAAACCGCTTTCTCTAGGAATTATGAAAAATTTAGCTTTTTTATTAGGATTTGATTTTAAACATTGAGCGGCTCCTTTTTGGCCCATTACAAATGGCAAAGGATTAAAGTCGATAGCATTTTGTAAAAATATCGCCCAATTTGTCGTAATTGCAAAATCATGAAGGAATGCAAATCCATTAAATGTATCTTTCCTGTCGATTATCAATTCTCCAGAATTTTTACCAGCATTTGAAAATTCCATTAATCTAATAGTACTTTTTGGTCCGGTTTGGACTCCAAAAGTTACCAAAAGTTCAGATGAAGTCTTTGAATTAAAATCAGCTTTTGGATGAGCACTAAATGCTTCGTTGCTCTTTAAAACTCCACTTAAAGTTGTTAATCCAATGGTATTAAGATTGTTAGGATCTAAAGCATGTGGACCAGCCGCTTCCCATAATGCAAGCACTTCATTACCTAGTTTTACAACGTGAGTATTAGCAATATTTTTAAATTTTAAATCTAGAGCATTATTTAAAATTCCACCACTTTTTTGAGTCCCAAATACTCCTCTATAAATAAATTTATTAATCTTTTTTTCCTCTAAAAAACCTTTTGTTCTGACAAATTTATTTGTTAATGATGGTTTTCCATTCTCAAATCTAATTGCTGTAATCATCCCATCTCCATCAAAGGGATGATGAACCCATTGACCTCCTCTTTCTAATATCCCTGGACCGTTTCTGAATAGAGTTCCATTTAATTCATCAATATTTGCCCCTTTATTTGCATCTAATGGTTCATTTGTTAATTCTTTTTCAACATTTTTGTATGCACTAGCCCAGTCTTCTTTGTTATAGGCTTGATTAGTATTAATTTGTTTATCTTGAATATATGTCAATTTAAAATTTTTAACTTCATTTATTTTCGCCAAAAATATATGAAATTGTGGCTAATTCAAAAAAATACTCAATTTAACTGTCTAATCACTTTCTAACATTCCTTTACTACTTGGGATAGTTCCAGATCTCCTCATATCTATTTCAGAAGCCATTCTCATTGCTCTTGAAAAGGCTTTAAAACATGCCTCAACTATATGATGAGAATTAGTACCTTGTATTTGATTGATATGAAGAGTGATTCCACTATTATTTACAAAAGCTATAAAAAATTCTCTTACTAATTCAGTATCATAGTTCCCTATTCTTGGTGCTTTTAATTTGAGATCATAAGACAAATGCGGCCTGCCTGAACAATCTAATGTTACTTGAACTAAAGCCTCATCTAAAGGTGCAAAAAAATGACCAAATCTGTTTATCCCTTTTCTTTCTCCTAGGGCTTTAGTAAAAGCTTTCCCAAGAGCAATGCCAACATCCTCATTTGTATGATGGTCATCAATATGTGTATCTCCAATAGCTCTTATTTTTAAATCAAATAATCCATGACTAGATATTTGATGCAACATATGATCTAAAAAAGGTATGCCAGTATCAATTTCAGAAATTCCATTGCCATCTATATTAAGAAAAATACTAATATCTGTTTCATTTGTTTTTCTTTTAATTTCAGCTTGTCTTGAGGATGACATTTTATTTGTTTAAATTGTAATTTACATTCCATTAATGCAATAACCTGCATCAACATAAATAGTTTGGCCTGATATGCCACTTGAAAGATCACTTAAAAGAAAAGCAGCTGTATTTCCTACTTCTGTTTGAGTAACTGTTCTTCGTAGCGGAGCTTTTTCTTCAACATTATGGATCATATCCAAAATGCCACCTATTGCAGAACTCGCAAGTGTTCTAATTGGACCAGCACTTATTGCATTTACTCTTACTTGCTTTTCAGGGCCCAGTTCTGCAGAAAGGTATCTTACTGAAGCCTCTAAAGCTGCCTTTGCTACGCCCATTACATTATAGTTAGGTATAGCTCTCTCAGATCCTAAATAAGTTAAAGAAACTACCCCAGCGCCATCGCTGAAAAGTGGTTTTGCTGCCTTACATAGAGGTGCTAAAGAATAAGCACTAATATTCAAAGCTCTATCAAAGCCTTCGGATGAAGTTGCACTATAGTCTCCAATTAATTCGTCACGACCTGCGAATGCAAGACAATGAACCAACCCATCAATTTGGCCCCAATTGTTTTTGATATTTTCAAAAATTTCTTCAATTTGAGAAGGATTTTGAACATCAAGTGGGAGGAATAATGATGGCTCTAAATCTTTGGTTAATTCTCTTACTTTTGATTCAAACCTTCCTTTTTCATCAGGTAAATAAGTAATTCCTAGTTCAGCCCCAGCTTTTGAAAGTTGCTGAGCTATTCCCCATGCTATTGAACGATTGTTGGCAATTCCAGTAACTAGAATTTTTTTGCCAGTTAAATTTAGAAGCATTTTATTTCTTATTTATATAATTGTCCTACAAAAAGTACACTTCTTTGCGAATTACTGCAAAATATACAATAAATTTCAACTATAGGGAATATTTTTTAAGTATGGTTAAAACAAATTCAATGTTTTTGGAATTAGGGACTCAATTACCTTCTTTCGAAATGATTAATACCAATTCATCTAATCAAGAAAACTATAATTTAACCAAACTAGACGATAGGCATTTACTTTTAATGTTTATTTGTGCCCATTGCCCTTTTGTGAAATATATAGAAAATTACATTTCGATTTTAAGTAGTGATATAGAAGATAAAGTTCAAACTATCGCAGTTTCAAGTAATGATATTGTTACTCATCCTTCAGATTCTCCAGATTGTTTAAGAAATCAAGCTCAATTACAAGGTTGGAGTTTTCCTTATCTTTATGATGAAAGTCAAGTTTTTGCCAAAAAGTTAAAGGCTGCATGTACGCCTGATTTTTATCTTTTCTCAAATGCTGGAAATAGAAAATTTACCCTTTTTTATCATGGCCAATTTGATAGTAGTAGGCCTAGTAATGATATTTCTACCACTGGTGAAGATTTACATGCCGCTGTTAAAGGCTTAAATAAAAATAGTAAATATCCCCATCCTCAACAACCATCGCTTGGATGCAATATAAAATGGACTCCAGGTAAAGAGCCTGATTGGTTTAAATGAATTAAATATAATATTTATCCCAGAGAAAAACCTTTAAAGCTAATATGATAAATATGCAAATACCTCCATTTACATTAGAACGACAGTTCCAGGAAATCGGCTCTGATATTGAGGAGGCGGTTATAAAAGTTCTTAAAGGTGGACAATATATAGGTGGTCAAGAGATTACTGAATTTGAAGAGAATTTTGCATCTCTTGTTGGGGTAAATCATGCTGTTGGGTGTAATAGTGGGACTGATGCATTAATACTTGCTTTACGTGCTTTAGATATTGGGAAAGGAGATGAAGTAATTACTTCTTCTTTTAGCTTTTTCGCAACTGCTGAAGCTATAAGTGCAGTAGGCGCTAATCCAGTTTTGGTTGATATTAATCCAAATGATTATTTAATTAATATTGATTTAATTGAAGAAGAAATCAACTCTAATACTAAAGCTATTATGCCAGTCCATTTATTTGGTAATGCTGTAAATATGAAGTCAATAAAAGCATTAGCTAAAAAATATAATCTAAAAATAATTGAGGATTGCGCGCAGGCAACTTGTACTATGTGGGGAAATTCTAAAGTAGGAAGTATTGGAGATATAGGATGCTTTAGCTTTTTCCCAACTAAGAATTTAGGCGCTGCTGGAGATGGAGGGGCAATCACAACTTCAGACCAAAATATTGCAAAAAAGGTCAGAGAGTTGGCAGTTCATGGAAGTCCTAAAAGGTATCACCATACTCAAATAGGTTTTAATAGTAGGCTAGATACTGTACAAGCAGCTGTCTTAAATATCAAAATAAAATCTGTATCAAAATGGATAAGTAATCGTAAAAAAATAGCTAATAATTATCTTGATTTATTAGAAAAAAATAGTTTTATTCATTTACCCAAGATTGATTCTGAAAACGTTTCTCATTCTTGGAATCAATTTGTGATCAAATTAAAAAATTATAATTATGATATAAATAATGATTATTCAGAATTATTTGAAACTGATGTCAACAAAAATAATTCTTTAAGAAATTTATTGAAACTAAGACTTTCTGAGAAAGGAATTAATTCTATTATTTATTATCCAATACCAATACATGCACAAATAGCCTACAAAAATAAAAATTTTTCTAGAGAAAAACTCATTAATACAGAAAGAGTTTGTACTGAAGTACTTAGTCTCCCAATGTATCCAGAAATTTCTTACGAAGAGCAAGTTTATGTGGCAGAAAATTTAAATATTATTTTAAAAAGTTGTATTAATGAACTTCAGATTTGTGCGTAAAGATCCTTAAAAAGTCTTTGCTGAATATTGTGATTAACTAAAGCCCCTGAATAATTATTTTTTTCCAAATCAGATATCTCACCATTAAGAATATCTGCATTAGAAACCTTAGATAATTCAGGAATCCAGAATTTAATATATTTGCAAATAGGATCAAATTTTTTTGTTTGAGTATGAGGATTAAAAATTCTTAAAGGTTTTGGATCCATACCACTACTCGCACTCCACTGCCAGCCTCCATTATTTGCTGCTAAGTCACCATCAACCAATACCTTCATAAATTTTTCTTCACCCATTTGCCAATTGCAAATAAGATCTTTTACTAGAAATGAAGCCACTATCATTCGACATCTATTATGCATCCAACCAGAACTATTAAGTTGTCTCATTGCAGCATCAATAATAGGAACTCCAGTCTGCCCATCACTCCATCGACTAAACCATTCATGATTATTTTGCCAAGGGAAAAGGTCCCATTTTTTTCTATAGGGTCCATTCTCTAATTCTGGAAAATTAAATAAGCAATGTTGATAGAATTCTCTCCAAACTAATTCTTTTTGCCAAGTTTCAATTGATAGACGATTGTGTTTATTGATATTTATTAAGTCAGAAGATAATGTTGCATCCCAGACTTTTCGTATACTTATAGTCCCAAATCTTAATGAAGCGCTAAGGAAAGATGTTCCATTTTGAGATGGAAAGTCTCTTGAAGATTCGTAAGATCCAATTTTATCTTGGCAAATAAATTGATTTAATAATTTTTCTGCAGCGAGCTCTCCTGGTTTGCAAGGACATAATTCAACTCCAGCAAAATTTACATTTTTATGAAATCGATCTAATATTAATCTTGATGTATCAATTTTCTTTTTTTCTTTAATCCCTATTTCTAAATCTTTTAGATCACCAATATTATTAAAATTTTTTTTCACATTTACAAAATTAATTTTCGACTTTAAATTCTTGTAAAACGGACCATAAACTGAATATGGTTTATTACCTCCAGTGAAAATTTGAGAAGGCTCTATTAATAGATGATCCCATAGTTCTATAAACTCAATATTAAATTTTTTTAAATTATCTTTTATTTCTAAATCCCGATTAATTTCATAAGGTTCTATCGCTTTATTCCAAACAACAAACTTAGCATCAATTAATTTAGCTAATTTAGGTATCAGAATTAAGGGATCACCTTCGTCTATAATCAATCGACTTCCAAGGTTTTTCCAATTTTTACTTAATTCTTCGAGTGAATTCGCAAGGAACCATTTTCTGGATTTTGCATTGAAGTCGTAAGAATAATTTTGATCTAAAATATATGTTGAAGTAATAGCATTTGATAAAGAAAATGCTTTTTTCAAAGCATTATTATCATTGATTCGAAGATCTTTTCTATGCCAAAAAAGTATTCTGGGGTTATTCATTTAATTCCCAAAAATTGCTTTGCTCTAAACCAAGCGGTTACAGTTTTTGCATCTAGAATTTCATTCCCACTACAAATCAAATTATCCAAACTTTTAGGTTCCATAAGTAAAACTTCTATATCTTCATCTAAATCTCCTTTTACTTGATTGTTTAATTTGCTTAAATCGCGTGCAAGAAATAAATGAATTACTTCATCTGAATATCCAGGAGCATTAACGAGAGCACCTAGTTCATCCCACTTTTCTGCTTTATATCCAGCCTCTTCCTGAATTTCTCTTTTGATTGAGTTTATTGGGGTCTCTCCTATTTCTAAAGTACCTGCTGGAAACTCAAGTAAATATCTTGATACAGCAAATCTATATTGGCGAAGAAGTATAACTTTATTCTCCTTTGTTATAGGTACAGCTAATGCAGCGTTTGGGAATATTATTTGTCCGTATTCATCTTCATGTCCATTGGGTAGTTCGATTCTATTTATTTCAAAACTAAATTTTTTTGTTCTTAATTCAGATATTTTTTGTTTAAAAATGGCTTTTTTGAAGTTATTTTTATCTTCCATAATTTAAATAAAAATACCCTAACAATTATTTTAGAATTTTGTAAATTAATCAACAAGCCATCTTGGTTCTTCTATTTTTTTTACTGTTTGTGTTCTGCTTAGAACCTCAGACAAAGGAGATATTACAAAATTACGATTCATAAATCTTGGGTGTGGCAATATTAATTCTTCATCCTTGAAACAAAAATCTTCCCACCATAAAATATCTAAATCTAAACATCTAGATAGCCATTTCAAATTATTGGGTGTCTTTTTTCTCCCAAAATTTCTTTCCAAATTTTTCAATTCTCTTAGGAGTAATTTTGCGTTGTTTGTTGTTAGGTTTGGGAAAAACTTACTTTTTACTAAAAGAAGTGTATTTAAATAATTTGGTTGATCATCCTTAACTCCATGAGGACTTGTTTCATATATTGAGGACCAATAAAAAATTGCTTTTGATGATTCAATTTCTTTCTCAAAAGATTTAGATTCAATTATCCAATTCTTGATAAGGTTCTCTATTTTTGGTTTGCAAATTATTAATGATTCGATAGGTCTACCATAATTACTATCAATATTTGCTCCTAGAGATATACATAGTCCATTTTTGATATTAAGATTTGATAATTCCACTACAAAAAACTAAGTTATTGGATAAATTCTATATCAGGGATTTTTAAAGTGATTTTGGAACAAAAGTTAAAAGGGAAAGAAGACATAAAGAATTTAATGCAAAAGAAGGATTCGTTTAGAGCATTTCCATTAGCTGCAATTACAGGTCACAGCTTATTAAAGCTATCTTTACTTTTAGCAGCTGTCGATCCTAGCTTAGGAGGAGTAATCATTGCAGGTGGTAGAGGTACTGGTAAGTCTGTATTGGCAAGAGGTTTGCATTCCTTAATCCCACCGATAGAAATAATAGATAATGAATTAATACTCGAGAAATTAACTGATAATAAGATTTCTTTCAGACCTATAAGTAGAAATTTAGATCCAACTAAACCTGAAGAGTGGGATAAAAATATTAATCAATTAATAGCGAAAACTATCGGTATTGATTACCTTAATCGAATTGAAAGTATTCCAAGCAAAGTTGTACAGGCTCCATTTATTCAAGTTCCAATTGGAATTACGGAAGACAGACTCGTTGGATCTATAGATGTTTCTGCTTCATTGAATACAGGTGAGCAAGTTTTTCAGCCAGGAGTTTTAGCAGAGGCTCATAGGGGTGTTTTGTATGTTGATGATATTAATTTATTGGATGACGGGATTGTAAATTTAATTCTTGAAGCTACTGGTAGAGAACAAAATAATATTGAAAGAGATGGTTTAAGCCTTTCTCATCCTTGTAGATCACTTTTGATCGCAACTTATAATCCTGAAGAAGGAGCCTTAAGAGATCATGTATTAGATAGATTTGCAATTGTTCTTTCTGCAGATCAATCTATAGATAATAACCAAAGAGTTGAAATAACAAAATCTGTTTTATCTCATGCCGAAAATAACATCAAGTTTTCAGAAAAATGGTCTGAGGAATCGGATAATTTGTCAACTCAGTTAATTTTGGCTAGACAATGGTTAAAGGATATAAAAATCACTAAAGAACAAATAACATATTTGGTAAATGAGGCTTTAAGAGGTGGTGTTGAAGGACATAGATCTGAATTATTTGCTGTAAAAGTTGCCAAAGCAAATGCTGCACTGAGAGGAGATGAGAATGTTAATTCTGATGATTTAAAGGTGGCCGTAAGATTAGTGATCCTTCCAAGAGCAACTCAAATACCTCCTCAGGATGATGATATTCAACCGCCACCACCTGAGGATCAGAGCCCACCCCCACCTCAGTCAAGTAACGAAGAATCTGAATCTGACTCTAACGAAAATGAGGATAATCAAGAAGAAGAACAAGACAATTCTAATGGAGAAGATGATTCTACTCCTGAAATCCCAGAAGATTTCATTTTAGATCCTGAAGCCTGCATGGTAGATCCTGATTTATTACTTTTTTCATCAGCAAAATCTAAAGCAGGAAGTAGTGGAAGCAGGTCAGTAATTCTTAGTCAAAGCAGAGGTCGATATGTGAGACCTTTAATTCCAAGAGGTAAAGTAAAAAGAATTGCTGTTGATGCAACTCTCAGAGCTGCTGCTCCTTATCAGAAATCTAGAAGATTAAAGAATCCTAATAAAACTATAATTATTGAAGAAAATGATTTTAGAGCAAAGCTCCTTCAAAAAAAGGCAGGAGCTTTGGTTATTTTTCTCGTTGATGCTAGTGGATCTATGGCACTTAATAGAATGCAGAGCGCTAAAGGTGCTGTCATCAGACTTTTGACTGAGGCTTATGAAAATCGAGATGAAGTAGCTCTTATACCTTTTAGAGGGAATCAAGCTGAGGTTCTTTTGCCTCCAACAAGATCTATTACAGCAGCAAAAAGAAGGCTAGAAACTATGCCATGTGGAGGAGGGTCTCCTTTGGCTCATGGGTTAACTCAATCAGCAAAAGTAGCAAAAAATGCTCTTTCTACAGGAGATATTGGTCAGGTTATTGTTGTTGGAATAACCGATGGGAGAGGTAATGTTCCATTAGGTACATCATTAGGTCAAGTTGAAAATGAAAATGAAAATGTGAATTTGAAACAAGAAGTATTAGATATTGCCTCTAAATATCCCTTGTTAGGAATAAAGTTATTAATCATAGATACAGAAAGGAAATTTATAGCTAGTGGCTTTGGGAAAGAACTTGCAGAAGTTGCACAAGGGAAATATGTGCAATTGCCTAAAGCTACTGATAAGACAATTGCCGCAATGGCCTTAGATGCAATAAATGAATTTTAATTTTTTATGGATAAATCTCGTTAAGAAATTTTGATAAACCAATTGTTAAATCTCTTAAAGATTTAGTTAATTCTTTATCTTTCATTAATTGTTCAAAATCATCACTCATATTGTCTAATTTACCTGATATTGATTCTGCTGAGTCTATCGTTAACTTAATATCTTTTAGAGTTTCTTCATCATTTATAGCAGACAAAATATTGTTTAAATGACCTGATGCTGTTGTTAGTTCTTTTATTAAAGGTTTAACTCTTATGATTTCCTGCTTTGATAAATAAATAAGTTCATCAAGATTTTCTTGTGTTCTATCAAATTGATCTATTGAATTAACTATATTTTCAACTAAATTTTCTTGATTTGATTCTTTTAAGAGTTGATTTATCCTGTTAGTAATGTTTGAAAGGCTAGAGAGCTGCTTTCCAGTTATAGTGTCACCTTGGCAAATAATTAATTTACTATCACATTCTTCTGTTATCGCTTTTGCAGTATTCTTTGGGATTGTTTTTTCACTTGTTTCTAATGATACTTGAACATCTCCTCCTAGAAAAGAATTGGTAACAACTCTTGCAAATGCTGGCTTGGGAAGAATAATTTCAGGATTATTTAGAACAATTTTTGCTTTGATAGATTCATTAGTAAAAAGAATATCTTCAATTGAACCTACTAAGATCCCTCTGTAAGTCACTGGGGATTTTTTTGATAAACCGCTTGCATTGTTAAATTCTGCAAAAAGATACCAATTTTTTGAAGATAGTTTTACACCTCTTAACCAGAAAGAAAAAAAAGTAAATATTAATATTCCTCCTAATAAGGAAAATCCTACAATTGAGTCTCGTAAGCTTCTACGCATAATGTTTAAATCTCTTTTGGTTGCATTGGTCCTGAAAGTTTTCCATTCCTAAATTGAAAAACATAAGGATCATTACTTTCTTTAAATTCATCAATAGAACCAGCCCATCTGAATTTACCTCCATAAAGTATCACAACTTTTTCTGAAGTCCTCTCTATAGTACTAAGAACATGACTAACAACAATAGATGATCCATTGGCTTTATTATTTGTCTTATTGATTAAGTCTTCAATTCTTGATGAAGCAATAGGGTCGAGTCCTGCAGTAGGTTCATCAAAAAGTAATAATGGCGAATTTTTTTTATCTAAATCTTGTTCGGTAATTAATGCCCTAGCAAAACTTACTCTTTTTTGCATGCCACCACTCAATTCATTCGGAAGTTTTTTCTCAATATTAAATAAACCTACTTCTTCTAAACAATCTCTAACAATTTCTTGGATAAATTTTTTAGATAAATTTTTATTCCGTTGAAGTATAAATCCTACATTTTCTTCAATAGTTAAAGAGCTTAACAAAGCTGGATTCTGAAAAACTAATCTTACATCTGGAGGATTAGTTTGATCTAATCTCAAGTAAGTTTGTTTTTCCCCAAATATGCTTAACTCCCCCTCATTTGGTAAAATTAAACCTGCCAAAATTTTTAATATAGTTGATTTCCCAGAACCTGAAGGGCCAACAATAGCTAGTTTTTCTCCCTCGTTAAGTTTTAAATTAATTTTATTTAGGACATTCTGTTCCCCCCAACTAATAGAGAGATTATTAGTTACTACTGCAGGTTTTGAATTTTTCAAAATTTATAGATAGCATTTTGTCTTTAAGTATATATTGCCTAATTTTTAAAAATAAAAAAAGGATGTGTGTATTTGATTTATAATTTACTTAACTATAGTTATAAATTTTGAAAAAAAATTAAGAGGAATTTTGATGAAGAAGAGGAAAAAAAGAGTAAAGAGAACTTTATCTTATTTAAAGAAATCAAATTTAGGTTTGATAAATAGGATTATAAGAATTCTAAGTTGGCTTTTGCCTGGACTAGTAATCAAAAGATGGATGATAACTTCCGCTATTGGATTATTAACGACATTATTAGGGATTGCTATCTGGACTAATTTAAGACCCCTTTATTGGTTAATAGCAATTTTTTTCTGGATAATGAATCGTTTAACAAGTATTTTGCCTATTTCAGTTTTAGGGCCATTAATCTTTATATTTGGACTTCTATTAATTGGTATTGGGCAAAATAGAAGTATTAATTCTATACAAAAAGCACTTGTTCCAGAAAAGAATACATTTTTAGTAGAGGCACTCAGAGTTAAAAGTAAATTAAATAGAGGCCCCAATATTGTTGCTATTGGAGGTGGAACAGGCTTATCAACATTATTGAAAGGTTTAAAAAATTACAGTAGTAACATTACTGCAATAGTTACAGTTTCTGATGATGGAGGTAGCAGCGGGGTTTTAAGAAAACAATTAGGTGTTCAACCACCTGGAGATATAAGAAATTGCTTGGCAGCATTATCAAATGAAGAACCCATTTTAACAAGATTATTTCAATACAGATTTTCAGGAGGTAGTGGCTTGGAAGGGCATAGTTTTGGAAATCTATTTTTATCAGCTCTAACAACAATTACAGGCAGTTTAGAGAAGGCAGTTCAGGCTTCAAGTAAAGTTTTAGCGGTACAAGGACAAGTTTTGCCAGCAACAAATACTGACGTAATGCTTTGGGCAGAATTAGAAGATGGTCAAAAAATATTTGGTGAAAGCAACATAAGCCAATCAAAAAAGTTGATTTCTAGGATTGGTTATCTTCCCGAAAATCCATCAGCCCTTCCTAGTGCGCTTGAATCTATTAAAGAAGCAGATTTAATAGTACTTGGTCCTGGAAGTCTTTATACTTCTTTGCTACCTAATTTACTTGTCCCAGAAATTGTAGATGCTCTTCTAAAAAGCAATGCTCCTAAGATTTATATAAGTAATTTGATGACTCAACCAGGAGAAACTGATGGTCTTGACGTATATCAGCACATCAAAGCATTAGAAAAGCAATTATTAAATTTTGGGGTAAAAACTCGAATATTTAATGCAATACTTTCTCAAGTTGAATTTGAAAAGTCACCGCTTGTTGATTATTATCAAAGTAGAGGAGCTGTACCAGTTATTTGTAATAAAGAAAAATTAATTTCAGAAGGATACTATGTTTTGCAGGCTCCTCTTTATTCAAGAAAAATAACCCCAACGCTTAGGCATGACTCCCGAAGACTTGCAAGGGCAGTAATGTTTATTAATAAAAAATTAAAGAAATTAAATTAATAAATTTATTTAATAAGCATCTTGTAATTCATAGAAATCAGGTTGAATATAATCTTTTCTTAAAGGCCATCCTCTCCAATCCTCCGGCATCAGAAGTCTTTTAGGGTTTGGATGATCATTAAACTTGATTCCATACATATCATAAGTTTCTCTTTCTTGCCAATCACTCCCTTTGAAAATTTCATAAAGACTAGGTATAGACAAATCTGAATCTCGATTTAAAAAGACTTTAACTCTAATTTCTTTAATCACGTCTTTTTCTTGAAAATCTCCAAGAGAAATTAAATGGTAAAAACTTACAAGACATTTTCCTGGTCCTTCATCATAACCTCCTTGACATTGAAGGTAATTAAAACCATATCCCTTTAAAGTAGATATTGCTTCGTACAATTTCTCAGGTTTCACAGAGAGGAGTTCAACACCTATGTGATCAAGACCTAAAGATTCGTTATTAATCCCATCTTTATAAAGTTGATTACTTACTACTCCTCTTTGTTCAACAATTTCTTCAGAAGATTTAGGTACATTATCTTTATCCATTAATTTAATTCTTTATCGAGTAAGTTTTTTTCAATTTTAGCGGTATTCTTTTCTTCTATCTGCTCTAATTTAGAGGATTGAATAGACTTATCAGATTTTTTATTTAAATATTCTCCAGTATTTTCTGAAAAAACAAGTTTCATATTATGTTCAATAGTTAAATACCTGTGAGTCTGTTTAGCTTTACTCCTTTCAAAAATACTTTCATTTCCAACTTTTTTTCTTAATTTAATAACAGCATCAAAAATAGCTTCTGGTCTAGGAGGACATCCAGGAAGGTATAGATCAACTGGGATTAATTTATCAACTCCTCTTACTGCTGTAGTTGAGTCTGCACTAAACATTCCACCTGTTATGGTGCAAGCCCCCATAGCAATCACATATTTTGGCTCAGGCATTTGCTCATATAATCTGACTAATGCCGGTGCCATTTTCATAGTTACGGTTCCTGCAACAATTAGTAAATCTGCTTGTCTTGGAGAACTTCTGGGCACTAAACCAAATCTATCAAAATCGAATCTTGAACCTATAAGAGCTGCAAATTCAATAAAACAGCAAGCTGTTCCGTACAAAAGAGGCCAAAGACTACTTAATCTAGCCCAGTTATGAAGATCATCTAGGCTTGTCATTATGATATTTTCGCTCAAGTCAGTCGTTACTTGAGGAGGACCAAGAGGATTACATGTTTCTTCTCTAAGTTCTCTAACTGATTTTGGTGAAAGTGAATTGTTCAATTTTTTAACTCCATTCTAAAGCTCCTTTCCTCCAAGCATAAGCAAGTGCAATAACTAATATTGCAATAAATATCAAAGCTTCAATAAATGCTAGTAAGCCAAGTCTATTGAATGCAACAGCCCAAGGATAAAGGAATACTGTCTCTACATCAAATATAACGAATACTAATGCAAACATGTAATATCTTATGTTGAATTGAATCCAAGCTCCCCCAATAGGCTCCATCCCTGATTCGTAGGTGAGTTTTCTTTCTCCGGTTCTTCCTTTTGGAGAAACTATTAGGTTAGTAACTAAAGCTAAAATTGGAACTGCCGCAGCAATTATTAAAAAACCTAAAAAATATTCGTAGCCGGGTAATGAAAACATTTAAAAAAATTGTTGGAAAATTCGCTTAATTCAGTAAAATCTTTTAGAGTCTCTAAAGTTAAATACTAAATCGTGAGTGAAAACATTCAACCATCTTCTGAGGATAACCAAATAGTTGAGGATTTAGCAAATGAAGAATCTTCTGAAAAACTTTTAGAATTTAAAAATAAAGAACTTATTACTAATTTAGAACAAAATAGATTCGAATGTAGAAGTTGTGGATATATTTATGATCCTATCGAAGGGAATAAGAAATTAAACATACCTAAAAATACCCCTTTCTCAGCAATAGATGGAAACACTTTTGCTTGTCCAGTCTGTAGAGCAGGTAAAAATTTATATAAAGATATAGGGCCAAGAGAAAAACCTAGTGGTTTTGAAGAGAATTTAACTTATGGCTTTGGATTCAATAGTTTGCCACCTGGGCAGAAAAATATTTTAATATTTGGTGGTTTAGCATTTGCAGCTGCATGTTTTCTTTCTTTGTACTCTTTGCACTAAGATATATCCATGAAAAAATTTTTAACTAGCATTCCAAACCTTCTTATAACATTTACACTTTGCTTTGTTTTAAGTAGTTGTTCTTCAACAGGTGTAAAAATGAGCGAGAGTAGCCCCTGGGAAACAATTCAATTTGAAGATCAGTCAAATGCATTAGATATAGATTTCATAGATAATAATCATGGATTTCTAGTTGGCTCAAATAGACTAATTATGGAATCTAATGATGGAGGGAAATCATGGGAAAAAAGATCGTTAGATATTGCTGCAGAGGAGAATTTCCGTTTACTTGATATAGACTTTAAGGGTTCTGAAGGTTGGTTGATAGGACAACCCTCTTTAGTTATGCATACGACTGATGAAGGAAAGAATTGGACAAGGTTATCTCTTGGTAAACTACCTGGGCAGCCTTTTTTAGTTTCAACCATTGATGATGGGGTTGCTGAATTGGCAACAACCTCAGCTGCTATTTATACAACTTCAAATAGTGGTGAAACATGGGAGGCCAAGGTATCTGACCCTTCCGAGCAAGGAGGTATTAGAGATTTAAGAAGAACATCTAATGGAGATTATGTAAGTGTAAGTAGTCTTGGTAATTTTTTCTCTACTCTTGAAAGTGGAAGTGATACTTGGATAGCTCATCAAAGAGCGAGTAGTAAGAGAGTACAAGGTATAGGTTTTAATCCAAACGGTAATTTATGGATGTTATCTCGAGGTGCTGAGATTAGATTTAATGAGGATAGTAATGATTTAGAAAGTTGGACTAAACCAATAGTTCCAATTCTAAATGGTTACAACTATTTAGATATGGGTTGGGACCCCGAAGGAAATATCTGGGCTGGAGGTGGCAATGGTACCTTGATAGTTAGTAAAGATGATGGTAAAACATGGTATTCTGATCCTGTTGCTTCAAATTTGCCAACTAACTTTATCAAGATTCAATTCTTAGAAAAAGATGAATTAGATTCTAAAAAAGGCTTTATTCTTGGAGAAAGGGGTTATATCTTGAAGTGGAACGGTTGAGTTTAAATAAATAAAAAAATAAAAAAATCTTTAAATTTCTTTAAATTTAACAACTGTCTGTAACCAAGCTGTAAATTTCTCCACAAACTTAGGATTTTTCCTTGTAAGATCGTAAGGTAAATAATTGTGATTATGGCCGCAGGTTCAACGGGTGAACGCCCATTCTTTGAAATAATTACCAGCATAAGATACTGGATTATTCATGCAGTAACACTTCCAGCTATTTTTATAGCAGGTTTCCTATTCGTTTATACAGGTTTAGCGTACGATGCTTTTGGTACTCCACGTCCGGATAGTTATTTCCAGGCTTCTGAATCGAAAGCACCTGTTGTAACACAAAGATATGACGCTAAATCTCAATTAGATTTAAGAACAAAATAACTATGTCAAATTCTCAAGCCCCAATGCAGGCTGTCGAAGTCCGCGTTTATCCTATTTTTACTATACGTTGGTTAGCAGTTCACGCTCTTGCAATTCCTTCAGTATTTTTCTTAGGTGCCATAGCAGCTATGCAATTCCTCCGTTAAAGTAATTAATTATGCAAGTAAACGAAAATCCGAATAAAGTTCCTGTTGAACTTAATCGCACAAGTCTATATCTAGGCTTATTAGCAGTGTTTGTTTTGGGAATTTTATTTTCCAGTTACTTTTTCAATTAAATAAAAATTATGAGTAAATTAAAAGGGCCTGATGGCCGAATTCCCGACAGATTACCTGATGGAAGACCTGCCGTTGCTTGGGAAAGAAGGTGGACAGAAGGAACTCTACCTCTTTGGCTAGTTGCTACAGCTGGTGGAATAGCAGTCATTTTCGTATTAGGTATATTTTTCTACGGTTCATACCAAGGAGTAGGTGCAGGCTAAATCAGTTATTACTATTTAGCTATTCAGTATTCCCTAACTCCAATAAGAATCCGTAAATATCTTTAATTTTTCTTTTGTAAAATTAGGGATATTTTCTTTTTGGGTTATTAAACCATCCTTCAAAGAAAAGTGAGAGTTGCTCGCAGGTCTTTCTTTGTCTATAACTTTGGCTATTTCAAAGACTATTTTATTTGCAACTTCTGTGTTTGCTCTGAGATTTTCCAGAACCATCTCAACAGATACTTCTTGATGAGTTTGATGCCAGCAATCATAATCAGTAACCATAGACAAAGAGGAATAAGCTATCTCGGCTTCTTTAGCTAATCTTGCTTCAGTATGATTAGTCATTCCTATTATTGAACAACCCCAGCTTCTATATAAATTAGATTCTGCTCTCGTTGAGAAAGCAGGACCTTCCATAGCAAGATAGGTGCCACCTCTATGTAGTTGCCTTCCACCAGGGATGTTTTTTTCTGCAATATTACTTAAAATTCCTGATAAATGCCGACAGAAAGGATCTCCCATCGTTACGTGAGCTACTGCTCCTTCATTAAAAAATGTTGCTGGTCTATTATTAGTTCTATCAATAAATTGATCAGGTATAACTATATCAAGAGGCCTTATTTGTTCCTGAAGGGAGCCAACTGCTGATGGGGCGACTATCCATCTCACCCCAATTGATCGGAGAGCCCAAATATTTGCCTTATAAGGAATTTCTGTCGGGTTTAGGCTGTGTAATCTTCCATGCCTAGCTAAAAAAGCTATCTCTAAATTACCAATTTTAAAAAGCCTTATTGAGTCAGAAGGTTTACCATAAGGTGTATCGACTTCAAATTCTTTAAAACGTTCTATTTTATCTATTGAATAGAAACCACTCCCACCAATCACTCCTAATCTTGATTCTTTAATTGGTAATAAATGCTCTTTATTCATTGAAATGCAAATGACTATTAATCATCTGGTACTAATTGGAGGCGGACATACAAATGTTCTTTTGATGAGGAAATGGTTGATGTATCCGAAACTAATGCCAGAAATCCCTATCTCAATTATATCCAAAGATACGGATTTAGTTTATTCGGCGATGTTCCCTTCTGTTATTTCTAAATCAATTTCTTTAGAAGATAGCTTAATCGATATAAGATCTTTAGCCAAAAAGGCAAGAATATCTTTCATAAAAAATGAAGTAACAAATATTGATTTTTACTTAAAAAAAATTTCCTTAAAAAATAGACCATCAATTGATTACTCAAAATTAGTACTTAACTACGGAAGTCAAACCAAAATTTCAGAAGAATTTAAAGATTTAGTCAAGAAACAAATTGCTTTCCCTATTAAACCTTTTTTTAAAGCTTATGAGTTAATTAAAAAAGAAGATAAGTATGATTGTGTGCATGAAAGATCTTTTGTTATTGTTGGAAGTGGACTTGCAGCTATTGAAGTTGCTTTTGCCCTTAGAAAAAGATGGGAAAATAGATCTTTAAAAATTCTTTGCAAATCAAATAAGATAGATAAAAAAATCTTAAAAACTTTTTACAGATCTAATATAGAAGTAGTTGAAAATCTTCCTTTTGATTATGGAAAGATTATCTTATGTACAGGAAATTCATCCCCGCTATGGGTACAAAAATATAATTCAGAATTGGATTCAAAAGGTAGATTCATTATAAATCAGAAATTAAAGTTGAAAAATTCTTTAGAAACTTTTGCAACTGGTGATTGTGCAGTCATGAATTCCTTTAATAGAACTTCATCTGGAATATTCGCAGTAAAAGTTTTAAATATATTGGTAAAAAATATCCAGAGGGAGATAAAAGGTGAATCATTAAAAAAATGGTCTCCTCAAAAATTTGGATTACAAATAGTAAATTCTTATCCCAGAAAGCTTCCTAAAGCTTTTGCTTTTTATGGTGATGTTGTTATTGGGCCTTCTTTTCTTATTTGGTTCCTTAAAAATAAAATTGATGAAGGTTTCATCAAGAAATTTCGTGATTTAGATTCGAACATGAATCAAAAAGTCAAAGAAGATGGTATGGAAGATTGTAGAGGTTGTGCAGCTAAAATTCCTCAAAGCATTTTAAATAAATCCTTAAGAAGTGCTCAACTGGAAAATTTTGAAACTTCTCCTGAGGATTCTGTTGAAATTTATAAAAATAATCAAGATATTATTCTTCAAAGTGTTGATGGATTCCCGGCGTTGATAAGTGATCCTTGGCTAAATGCAAAAATCACTGTGTTGCATGCTTGCTCAGATTTATGGGCTTGCGGAGTAAAACTTTCTTCTGTACAGGCATTAATATCTCTTCCAAAAGTAGAAAAAAATTTTCAAAGCTACCTTTTTTCCCATTGTCTAAAAGGGATAAAAACAACAGTAGAAGAGCAAGGGGGTGAGTTAATTGGAGGTCATACTTTTGAGTCAAGAAGTTTAGTTGATAAACCTTATTCTTTAGGAATCGACATTTCTTTAACTGTTCAGGGAGTTTTGAAAAATGGAGCAAAACCATGGTTCAAATCCGGTATGCAAAAAGGAGATATTATCCTAATTTCGAGACCTCTTGGCGTGGGAGTTTTTTTTGCTGCTCAAATGCAAAATATTAATTTGAAAGATAGTTCAGAGGAGATAATGAGAAATTTAGTTACAAGTCAGCAACCATTGATTGAAAAAATTTATTTGCTTCAAGAGATGTTTGGAGAAACATTTATAAATGCAGCAACTGATATAACTGGCTATGGATTTATAGGACATCTTAAAGAGATGATTGATTCATCTAATTTATTAAGGAAAGATAATAACCTTGAACCTATTAGGGTCTTATTAGATTTATTGGCATTTAAAGCTTATCCGGGAGTATTTGATTTAATACATAAAGGGATCAAAAGTTCTTTGTTCGAATCAAATAAAGAAATATTTGATCAAATTTTTGCAGAAAAACGTAATAATAGAATCATCTCATTTTCCAAAAAAAATAAAGTTAATAGTGACAGCTTTAAAGAAAAAATCTCATTATTATTAGATCCACAAACTTGTGGACCGCTTTTGATAAGTTGTGATCCTAAGTATGAAAGTTTTTTAAAGGATGAATGGTATAAGGTTGGAGAGGTAATGAATTGATTGTTATTTCTTCTTGATCTTATCTATCTCTATATATCTCAACCTTTTAATTTCATCCCCCATTTCTTTCCCTGGTTGCCATCCTTCACTTTTTAAAAATTCTCCACTTTTCTTTGACTTAATAAATTTATAAATAAAAAGCCATTTAAAAAATGATTTCCAAAATAAACCTCCATTGCAAATTAATAATTTCACTGTCTCTTCATCTAGATTTTTTGTTTCAATAAATTCAGTCCAATTTGAGGGAGTCAAACAGATAAATTTTTCTTTTTCATTTTCTAATTGATTTGTTATACATAAGTAATCTTTGAGAATTTTCTTTTCCTTGCTATTAATAAAAAATCTTTGACATGTAAGCTCTAAATTTTCTGAATTCTTTAATAGGTAGAGAATATAATTACCCTTTAGTTTTTTAATCCACTTTAAACCCCTTAAAAATTTATTATTAACAATAATATTTTTATTTAGGATAGAAATAATTTCCCAATCATTTAATATAGATACTATTTTTGCAAGATTATCGTATTTGTATATTTCTGACAATTCCATCCTAATTCTTATACTTATTCCAGGTGGAAGTGTAAATTTATTATCAGTTTCTATAATGGCCCATGGCCATTTTTGGACAATTCTTTGAGATTGTTGAAGTGATTTATTTGAAATTTTGAAACCTAATCTTGAAGCATATCTTGCGCATCTTATTAATCTACTAGGGTCATCTTGAATACTATTTTCATGCAGCAAATGCAATTTTTTTTCTTGTATATGTTTTATGCCATCAAAGAAATCGTAAATTTCTTGCTTTGAGAATTCAAAAGCTATTGCATTTATACTAAAATCTCTCCTTTTTAAATCCTCTTTAATATTTGCATGTTTTACGATTGGATTTAATCCTGGAGCCTCATACTTCTCTTTTCTTGCAGAAGCTATATCAATTTTTAAATCATTAATATTTAGTTCTACAGTGTTGTATATTTCAAATTCTTTTATCAAACAAAGTTCAACATTTGAGATATTTTTTTTTATGAATTTTGCTAAATCAAGAGAAGATCCTTCTGTAACTATATCAATATCGAGTGGATTGAAAAAAGTCTTTTTATGAATTTTAGTGATTAATAAATCTCTTATATAGCCACCCACAATTGCAACTTTAACGCTACTATTCAATTCAATATACTGAGAAATTATATTAAATAAATTAAAAGGAATTTTTAATATTGCTGAATTTATATAAGCAGAAATATTATTCATTCAAATTTCAGTTTATTGCTCTTATTGGAGCTAATCTTGGGTCTAAAATTTTGCTCCCTTTATCACCAAACTTTACTGCTAAGGATATTTTTTCGCCACTGCCAAAAATATGTATAATTTCACCTTTGCCAAATTTAGAGTGAATTACTTTATCTCCAATCAACCAACTTTTTCCTTTACTGGGTCCTGAATATAGTTTTCTTACTGCATTTATAGGTCTATTAATAAATTCATTTGAATCTTTTCTATCCACTCTTGTTAAACGGTCAAGATGACGATCCCTTCTGATAGAAGTACCACCTGATTGAGGTAATTCCCCGTCAATTAGTTCTTCTGGTATTTCTGAGAGAAATATTGAAGGAATTGTTGCTTCTCGCATGCCTCCCCACAATCTTCTCTCTCTTGCATGTGATAAGAAAACTCTCTCTTTAGCTCTTGTTATGCCTACATAGCATAATCTTCTTTCTTCTTCTAGAAGAGAAGGAGTATCAATTGACCTGTGGCTTGGAAATAAACCTTGTTCTAGTCCAGTTATAAATACATTTTGAAATTCTAATCCTTTACTATTATGAAGAGTCATTAAAGTGACAGAGTTAGGATGATTTTTTTTTGTATCATTGTCTGTTGTTAAAGCTGCTGTTGACAAGAATCCCTCTACATCTGGGTTCTCGGTCTCTTCTTCAAATTGAATAGCAGCATTTATTAATTCCTGAAGATTATTTCTCCTATCTTCAGATTCCTCTGAACCACTTGTTAATAAATCACTTAAGTAACCGCTTTTTTCTAGAATTAATTGAAGAATTTGAGCAGGCCCCGAGTTCTCTATATAGCAAAGAAGGTCATTCATAAGCTCTGTGAATTTATTAATGCCCTTTGATGATCTGCCTATAGTCTCATCTAAGCTTTGTTTGTCATTTATGACCTCCCATAAAGGAAGGTTCAACTTATTTGATAGCTCATTAAGCTTTTGAATAGTTGTTTTTCCTATACCCCTTCTCGGGACATTTATGATTCTTAAAAGGCTTACATTATCTGAAGAATTTACTAAGACTTTTAAATAAGCGATAGCATCTTTTACTTCTCTTCTGTCATAAAAACGTAATCCGCCAAAGATTGTATATGGAATTCTCCACCTTACAAGAGATTCTTCTAATACTCTAGACTGAGCCCTAGTTCTGTAGAGGATTGCAAAATTTTTCCAGATTGGTTGATTATTATAATTATTTAGAGACCTTAATTTTGTTGTTATTGCCTCAGCTTCAGATATCTCATCATCGCAGCTTAGCAACTTTAAAAGTTCTCCTTCCTCCCTTGTAGGCCTTAAAACTTTATCAATTCTTTCAGTATTATTTTCAATCAAAGAGTTTGCAGCGGTAAGAATATTTGATGAAGATCTATAGTTTTCTTCTAATTTAACCAGAGAGGCTTTTTGATCATTATTAGATGAATTTTTAAAGTCTTCTTGAAATCCAATTAATATTCTGAAATCTGCTGCCCTAAAACTATAAATACTTTGATCCGCATCTCCGACAACAAAAATTGATCTATCATTCCATTCGCAAAATTTGTTCGGTTCAGTATTCCCAGCCGTAATTAATTTAATCAGTTCATATTGTGTCCTATTTGTATCTTGATATTCATCAACTAATATATGCTGGAATCTTTTATGCCAGTAATCTCTAACTAAATCATTTTGCCTTAATAAAAAAACAGGAAGTAGTAGAAGATCATCAAAGTCTAAAGCATTATTTTTTGAGAGAGATATCCTATATCTTCTGTAAGCATCTGCAATTATTTTATCAAAATGATTATCAGCTTTTTCTTCAAGGTCATTAGCTGTAAAACATTGATTTTTTGCGTTACTAATAGCCCTCTTAATTTTCTTGGGATCAAATCTTTTAGGATCAAGACTCATATCTTGACTAACAATTTCTTTTACTAGGGTCTGAGAATCTGTCTCATCATAAATAGAAAATTGCCGTGTCCAGGTTAAGCCTTCAGGATCTTGATATTTTTCTATATCGTATCTTAATAGTCTTGAAAATAATGCATGAAAAGTTCCTATCCATAGGTCCCTCAGTCTCTCTTGATCAATATTTGTTCTTAATTGATTCTGATCAAATTCCTTGAGGGTTGACCAAGGCTGCCCAAATTGATTTAAAGCTATTTCTTGCGCAAGTAGTACTTGAAGTCTTGCTTTCATTTCTTTAGCAGCTTTATTTGTAAAAGTTACTGCGAGAATGTTATAGGGATCTACAGAGTTATTTTCAATTAAGTTTGCAATTCTATGAGTAAGAGCCTTGGTTTTCCCACTACCTGCACCTGCTACAACTAGCAGTGGCCCATTGATATGATTTACAGCTTTTAGTTGTGCATTATTTAACGATTTAAAAAGGAAGTTGTTGGTTTGATGCACTTTTTATAGGTTGTATTATTAAAATTTTTACCTTACTTTAATTTGAAGATTGAGGGTTAGTCTCTAATTCTTGTAATGCTTTTTTTAGGTTTATTAGTTCATTATTATTATTGATAATTTCTTCAAACTTATTCTGAGGCATTTTTAATTTAACACTTCTCTCAAGAATTTCTTTTTCTAATCTTTTTTTATAAGAAGAAACAAGTTTTTTTGATAATTTTAATTCTTGTTTATCCAAAGTTTTAAGGAATAATGATTCTATCTTAGCGAAAAAATTTTTTTATTTACAGTATTTGGAATATCACTTCGAAATGTAGTTTTTGATTAAGAACCATTTCGTTTATTTTAAGAGTTAATTATTTTAATTTACTCTGATCTATTATAAATAAATAGAAATTTCAAGTTTTTAAATTTAAGAATGAAAGTTTCAAATAGTAATCAAATCTTATCAACTGTTAGTGAATTAGAAAATATAAGTAATAAAAATATTGAAGACATAAAAGAATTTATAAATACTGCAAACTCAAGATTAGATGCAATAAATTCAATAACAAATAATTCTCACGCAATTGCTGCTGATGCTGTAACTGCAATGATTTGTGAAAATCAAGATTCTGTTAATACAAAAATATCTATAGATACCACAAATAAGATGTCTGTCTGTCTAAGAGATGGAGAAATAATTTTAAGGATTATTTCTTACCTTTTGATTTCTGATGATGAATCAGTTTTATCTAAAAACTGTTTAAAGGACCTTAAAAATACTTATTTAGCCCTTGGTGTACCTTTAAAAAATGCTATCCGAGTTTTTGAACTGATGAGAGATTCAACTATTTCTGATTTAAAATCTACTGTAAATACTATGAAAGGAGAAAAAGAATTTCTTCCTGATTTAATTTCTAATACAGAGTTTCAATTTGAAAGAATAATCAATCTTTTAAAATAGACATATTTCTTATCTCTGATGTATGTGAGGTTTGTATAACGGTATTGTTTTCGTGATTTCTAATTACTGAATATCTGGATCTTATATGAGCTGATAAAAAACAAATTCTCTCTTCAGAAACTTTCGAACTGTAAATAGTTTTAATATTTAAGTTATCATTTTCATCAATCAAATATTCTGACGAAGAAATCACGGATTCAGTATATCCCTTATTACGAAGAACGATCCCTTTATTTTTATCCTTTGGTAAAAACAATAATATAGTTTTATCTTCTTCAATTTCTTGATCTATCTCCCAATCGCTTATTGCCCTCCAGCTTATTGATAATGCAATAACAGAGGGTTTAGAGGTGGAATTAAATTTTTCTAAAAGTTCGATTACATTTTTATTATTGATTTCTAACTCTTTTATTATTATTTTGCTAGTTGAATTTTCAACTTCCTGAAAAGCCAAAGAATGAGTGCTTCTTATGGATTTCCACTCTCCTAAACTTTTTCGAATAAATTGATTAATTGTTATTAGATTCTTCGTCAAGTTTATCTTCTACTGATTGATTGGTAGCTTTTTGAATCATCCTTACCATTGAATCAACCATTAATCTTTTTGCAGAAGTTACTTTTAATCCGGAAGGCGTAGTTGATATTTGTTCTCCAGGTCGATCGTGTGATGTAGGTCTAAATGGAGTCATCTAAAAATTTGTAAAATCAACAGAATTATATTCTTACATGAATAGTCAGGTTTAATGTTGTTTTTTGCAAAAATGTTATATCTTTTATAGATGGTTTTAAGATAATTAATTCTTGCCTTATTTTGGAATTTTTCTTTTTGCTAAACCTGAAATAGTTGCTAAAGCAAACATGCCTAAAAGAGCTATTCCTAGGAATAAACCTGCTCCCTGACTGACTCCAGCTCCTACAGCAACAAGAATAGAATCACTGATTAGAAGACTTATTAGTAAAGCTGGGGTGAATATTTTCCATCGAGTTCCTCCAATACCGATTGCGTAGCTGAGAAAATCAAAAAGTCCAGTCATAAGAAGACCTGTCATTAGGAAGAAATTTTCTTCTAATTGGTTTTGATTAAAATTTTCAATTCTTTTCATTGCTTTTGAGCCTACTAAACCACGTACAGGATCACGACCAAAATATCTTGCTATGAAAAAAGCTGCTTGGCAAAAAACGAGATCAGAAAAGATAATTGTTATGTAACCTTTTTGGAATCCTAGTAAGGAGCCAGCCAGAAGTGAATAGGCCGAACTTGGAAGAGCAGGTAAAATTATACTTACTCCTCTTAGAACAAATATTCCAAAAGGGGCCCATATCCCCATACTCTCTACTTTGTTCCTGAGAGGTTCGATGCCATAGTTTTGTATGAAATAAATTAATACAACAAATATTGCTATAAAAAAAACTACTGAGAGGAATTTTTGAATTTTATTCATTATTGGTCAGAAAATTTTTGAGAGCTAACTTTTAGAAATTAATAATTGATTGTATCTATAATAGAAATACTAATCAATAAAAATTTTTTACAAAGTTTTTAATCTTATTTTTTAAATTAAGATTTAAGCAGACTAAATTAGTAAATTCTGAATCAAATTTGATAATTAATAAGATTTATTTTTTTTCAAAAATTCAATTTATTGATTTTCAATATTCGAAAATATCATGATTCAAGCCAAGAATAGTTTTTCGTCAAAACTTGTTTTTACTATCTTGTCTTTAGTTCTGTCTATGATTTGCTCTTTTTGTATATCAATAAAACAATTATATGCTTTTTCTCATGATTGGGTTGAGGTTCCAATTAGTGAATATGGTGAACAATTATGGGATAGAAAAAGTATAAAAAGGAATGAAGATGGCTCTGTTAGAGTATTGAGCAAATTTATTCCAAAAACTAAAAGTGAAATAACACAAGATATTCTTTATACAATGGACATAAACTGTTTTGAGAAATCTTTTAGAGATGTTGATGTTTTCACAGATGAGGAAAATAGTCATTTAAATAATTTTGCTGATTGGCAAGATCCAAATGGAGACCAACTAATTTTGGGTGTGATTGGTCAAGTATGTAGAGTTGATAACTAAAAATTTAAATTTATAAATATTCATAAAAAAACCTGTCAAAGACAGGTTTATAAAGGTGCCAGGACCCAGATTTGAACTGGGGACACGGCGATTTTCAGTCGCCTGCTCTACCAACTGAGCTATCCCGGCTCTAATTTATATACTCTAAATTAAGATGTGTAGTTTGTGAAACCCTTTTCATTAAAATTTTATATCTTGATTAAAGATTTAACGAAGCAAATCTATCGATTTGCATTAATAGCTAATAAAGCTGTCCCAAATGAAGTCGTTTTTTTACATGAAACTATAGGGATATTAATAACTCGTTCTCTTATTGCTCTCCATTGAGGATTTTTTGACCCTCCACCAGCAGTAACAATTCTTTTTGGAAATGAACCTGTCAGCTCATATAGTTTTTCCCATCCTTTCAATTCAATTCTTGCTAACCCCTCGAATAATGCCTGTAAATAAAGTGAGTCGCTTACTGGCCTAGGGCTAAGAATTGGTTCCAAAAAAGGATTATTAACAGGAAATCTCTCACCTCTACTATTGAGTGGTAAAAGATTTAGGGAAGTTTTTTTTGAGGTATTTATTTGTCTGCTGAGTTCTTTTATTTCTAAATCAGAAAAAAATTGAGATAAAACTCCGCAGCCAGCGTTTGATGCCCCTCCACATATCCAGTCTTTACTTACTCGATGAGTTGTAATTCCCTTCTCTTTTATTGGGGTCTTATTAATTTTTTTAACTACGATTGTGGTTCCTAAAAGCGTTAGACCTTCTTCTTTTCTCAAACCTGCAGCTAAAAAAGCTGCATTTGAATCAGTTGTTCCCGAGACCAATATTATCTTCTTATTTAATTTGAACCTTTCTGCTAAGTCAGTATCGATTTGACCTAAGATTTTTCCACTTTTAATTATTTTAGGTAAGCATTTTTGCCATGAAGTATTGAGATAACTTTTTGGCCAAGATTCTTTTATTAGATCCCAACCAAGCTTGATATTATTTCCTTCTTCTCCATATGTCCAATCTTTCAAAAACCATCCATTTATGAAGTCGGATTGATGTCTTAAAAGAATATTTTCACCAAACTTATCTATTAGTTTTAATGCTTTAGCGAGACTGCTGTATGGGGTTTGTAAATGATCTTCTCCAACCGTGATAGATTCAATGAGAATTTTATTTTCATTACATGGTTGATCATAAGGTATAGCTTCTCCAATCGGATCTCCTCTTAAATTACAAGCTGTTAAAGTTCCAGAGGTGCTAGAGATTGCTAAATTAACCATATTGCTTTTTATATCAAGAGGCAAACTATGTAAAAGCTTTTCACAAGAATGAATCCAAGAATTAGGATTTTTTAGGTCGTATTCACATTGAACAGAGTTTGAAAATCTTAATTCCTTTTTAAAATTAATTATGGATATTCTTGCACCACTAGCACCAAAATCTAACCCTCCAAAAAAGTTATCTTGCATGAATATTTACAAAAAATCTTTTGATGCCTCTACTAACTGGGCTACTTTTTTTTCTACACTTTCCCAAGGAAGATCTAGATCGTTTCTACCAAAATGTCCATAGGATGCAGTTTTTCTGAAAAAATTTCCGCCCATTTTTTTGGGGAGATTTCTTAGATCAAATTCTTTTATTATTGCTGCAGGCCTTAAATCAAAATTATTGTTGATTAGTTTTTTTAAATTTTCTTGAGAAATAATACCAGTACCAAAAGTGTCAACAAGAATAGAAATTGGTTTGGCAACCCCAATAGCGTAACTTAGCTGTACTTCTGCCTTTTTTGCTAATTTTGCTTTAACAATACTTTTTGCCACATAACGTGCAGCATAAGCAGCTGATCTGTCAACTTTAGTAGGATCTTTACCTGAGAATGCCCCACCTCCATGCCTTGCATATCCACCATAAGTATCTACAATTATTTTTCTGCCAGTAAGTCCTGCATCTCCTTGAGGTCCTCCTACGACAAATTTGCCTGTGGGGTTCACCAGGAATCTTGTCTTTTGAATTGTTGGTTTGATTTCTAAATCTTCTGTTGCTGGTAATACAACATTGAACCATAAATCTTCTGTTATCTTTTGACGAATTTCTTCCTCATTTGTAATGCCATTAATCTCAGCCGTATGCTGAGTTGAAATTAAAATGGTGTTTATTGAAACTGGAACCCCTTTTTTGTAATCAATACTTACTTGAGTTTTTCCATCTGGAAGAAGATAATCAAGCACTTTTTCATGTCTTACTTTTGCGAGTTGTATTGCTAATCTGTGCGCCAAGCTAATTGGTAATGGCATTAATTCAGGTGTTTCATCACATGCATAGCCAAACATTATCCCTTGATCACCAGCCCCAGTATTATTTTCCAAATCCTCGTTCAGATCATCTGCTTCATTAACTCCTTGGGAAATATCAGGTGATTGCTCGTCAAGAGCTACTAAAACTGCACAGCTATTTGAGTCAAAACCCCCAGCTTTTGAACCTTCATATCCAATTTCTTTAATTACATTCCTTACAAGTTTTATATAGTCAAGCTTTGCTCTTGAGGTTATTTCACCTGTAAGTAAACAAAGACCAGTATTTACAACTGTTTCGCAGGCTACTCTGCTTTCTGGATCTTCGGTCAATAAAGCATCTAAAACCGCGTCACTTATTTGATCACATATCTTGTCAGGATGACCTTCAGTTACGGATTCAGAAGTAAAAATAAAATCACTCATTTATAATTTTAAGAATTTCTTTTAATCCTAAATTAAATCGTAAATATTAATCAATAGTTATTAAGTTGAAATAACAATAAAAATTTGATAATTGTTTTTAAAGCAAAAGAAACTTAAAAAAGTTTATTCACTTTCTACACTCTCTGTAGCTTGCTCTTCATTCTCATCAGTTTGCTCAAGTAACATTTGCTTATATTTTGCTGCCATTTCTTCAGCTTTATCAAAAACTTTTTGTGGGTCTGTTAACATATCTCCTGGTTCAGGTTCTAACGCTTTTGTCGATAAAGATATTCTACCTCTCTCGGAATCTAAATCTATTATCATGACCTTCATTTGATCGTTTACATTCAAAACATTATGAGGAGTTTCAATATGCTCATGACTGATTTCAGATATATGTAAGAGACCACTTACACCTCCGATATCAATAAAAGCTCCATAAGGTTTTATTCCTTTTACCGAACCTATAACAACTTCACCTACTTCAAGTCTATTCATTTTTTTCTCAACTAAAGCCCTTCGATGGCTCAAAACTAATCTGTTTCTTTCTTCATCTACTTCCAGAAATTTTAAAGGTAAATACTCACCCTCTAAATCTTCTTTTATTTTTCGTGCACTGATATGAGATCCTGGGATAAAACCTCTCAATCCTTCAACTCTGACTAAAGCACCTCCTCTATTAGTAGCAAAAACCTCAGAATATATGGTGGCATCCTCCTTTTGTAATTGTCTTACCCTTTCCCAAGCTCTTTGATATTCAATCCTTCTAATTGATAATGCTAATTGCCCATCTTCATTCTCTTCACTCATTATAAAAAATTCTCTAGTCTCTGAAGGCTGCAAAACATCACTTAAACCTTCAACTCTATTTATAGATACTTCTTGCATAGGCATAAACGCCGCAGTCTTAGCGCCGATATCTATCATCGCTCCTTTAGGCTCTAAAGCAAAAACTGTACCTTTTACAAGATCACCAGGTTTAAAATTGTAATCATACTTTCCTAATAATGAGGCAAAATCTTCTTGAGTAAATCCTGCACTATCCAAATCACTATTTCTTCTACTTGAAGAAGAATCTGCAGAAGGAATATCCTTGGGGTTAAATGATAAATCTTCATCTTTTGGATTTTCTGAAGTATTTTCTTCTAGATTTGAATTTTCAATTTCTTTATCTTCTGAAATTTCTTTTACGCTTGGGGAAGAATTTTCGATCATTTGTTAAAACGCAGACTACCTAAGGTAGTTAGATAGGATTGCTTTTAGCCTGCAAACTAAATAGCAATTTAATGTATTAAATATTCTACACTTTAATATGCTTAATTTATAAAATTGAGGCTAATTCATTTTTTGAACTATCTTTTAGAGATTCGAGAGTGGAGACAAAGTCTTTTACCCCATTAAACTTCCTATATACTGATGCGTATCTTATATAAGCAACTTCGTTTTCTTTCCTTAAGCCTTTAAGAATTAATTCTCCAATTTGAGAAGATTTAATATCCTTATTCGAGTCTTGTATTATTTTTGATTCAATTGCATCAACAAAATTAACAATTGCTTCTCTAGAAAATGTTGTTTTTTCGCATGCCCTAGAAATTCCAGTAACTAGTTTATCTTTATTAAATAATTCTCTACTCCCATCCTTTTTAAGGACAGAGATTGGCATTGTCTCAACTCTTTCATAAGTGGTGAATCTAAAACTACAATTTAAACACTCTCTTCTTCTTCTTACACTTTTCCCAGTATCAGCAGATCTTGATTCTAAAACTCTGCTATCGGTATTTTGACAGGTCGGACACTGCATATAGTGAATTAATACAATCTGTACCTCTAATACTAGATTAATATCACGATTATGAAAAGTAGCAAAAAAAAATCCCTCCTAAATTTTAGAGGGATTTTTTACTTTATTTTCTATCGAATTTAGGTGGGTCTCTAAAAGCGACAGCAAAAAATAGAGTAACAACTGCGAGAGTTAAAATAAGAACGTAAGCAAAAGCTTCCATGAGAAATAATAATAAAGTTTAAATTAAACCCTTCCTGGGATTCTTCTAGTAGTTTCGTCTCCAAGTTTCTTAAAGAGACCAAACTCAACTTGATCGCCTATCTCAGCATCAATACCTGCAAAGGAGTCTCTGTAAAGAGTTCTTGAGGCGTGCCACCAATGTCCAAAGAGGAATAATAATCCGAAACACAAATGTGCATAAGTGAACCAAGCTCTTGGAGAACTTCGGAATACACCATCAGATTTATAAGTTTCTCTATCAAACTTGAATGCTTCACCAAGTTGTGCTTTTCTAGCCAATCTTTTAACTACAGCTGGATCTGTAAATGTTTGACCGTTAAGATCACCCCCGTAAATAGTAGCAGTGATGCCAGTTTGTTCAAATGAATACTTAGCTTCAGCTCTTCTAAATGGGATATCTGCTCTTACATTTCCTTCTTTATCTTCCAAAATAACTGGGAAGTTTTCAAAGAAGTTAGGAATTCTTCTGACTTCCAAGTCATTCCCATCTTTATCTTGAAAAGCAATATGGCCTTGCCAACCAGTAGGTAAACCATCTCCATTTACAAGAGCGCCAACCCTAAACAATCCTCCTTTCGCAGGACTATTACCAACATAGTCGTAAAATGCTAGCTTTTCTGGAATTGAAGCATATGCTTCTTCTCTCGTTGCGCCATTATCAATAGCTGTTTGAACTCTTCTATTGATTTCAGTTTTAAAGTATCCAGAGTCCCATTGATATCTTGTAGGGCCAAATAATTCTACAGGGGTTGTGGCAGAGCCATACCACATTGTTCCAGCGACAACAAATGATACAAAAAGAACGGCCGCTAATGCACTAGCTAATACTCCCTCTAAACTTCCAAGCTTTAAAGCTCTATAAAGTCTTTCTCCTGGTCTATTTGTAATATGAAATATTCCACCAATAATACCCAAAAGTCCAGCCGCAATATGATTTGCAACTATTCCACCTGGGTTAAATGGATTAAACCCATCTGCTCCCCAAGAAGGTGCAACAGGTTCTACGTGACCAGTTAAACCATAAGGGTCTGAAACCCAAATGCCAACATTCGCACAATGAAAAGCTCCGAATCCAAAGCAAGTAATTCCAGCTAATAAAAGGTGAATACCAAATATTCTTGGAAGATCAAGAGCAGGTTCTCCTGTTCTTTCATCTTCCCATAAGTCTAAATCCCAATATGTCCAATGCCAGATTGAAGCGAGCATTAAAAGTCCACTAAAAACAATGTGAGCTGCGGCAACACCCTCAAAGCTCCAGAATCCAGGATCAACTCCGGTAGCTCCAGTAATATCCCATCCGTTCCAACTACTTGTAATTCCTAATCTTGCCATGAAAGGCATGACATACATTCCCTGTCTCCACATTGGGTTGAGAACAGCGTCTGAAGGATCAAAAATGGCTAATTCATATAAAGCCATAGAACCGGCCCAGCCGGCTAATAATGCAGTATGCATGAGATGCACAGCTAGTAATCGACCTGGGTCGTTGATTACTACTGTGTGAACTCTATACCAAGGCAATCCCATCGGTTAAATTCTTGTAACGATGCTGAATGAACAGCTAAACATCATGATAGTAAGGGTTTTTTGGGCTTTGAGAGAGTTTTGTAAATAAACTAATTTTCTTAGTAAAACTGGTTAGATAACTCTCTGTCACTTGTGTCTCAGGGAATTTTTAACTAAAATATGTTAATATTTTGGTCACAATTCTCAAAGTAAAGCGCCAAAATAGATAAAAATAACAAAAAAAAATGACAACTATTCGATTTATCCGTGAAGGAATAGATATCCAATGCAAACCTGGTGAAAACTTAAGAGATTTAGTATTGAAAGAGCAATTACAACTTTATGGACTTAAAGGTATCTTGGGAAATTGCGGTGGGGTTGGTCAATGCAGTACTTGTTTTGTTTCAGTTGAAGGAGGAACAAAAAATTCGCTTAGTCCTCTTACGAGAGTAGAGGAAGAAAAACTTAAAAATAGACCTGATAATTGGAGACTTGCCTGTCAAACTCTTATCAATTCATCTGCAGTAATACTTACTAAGCCACAATCTCCTCCTTCAAATTTAAAAGATTTAAAAGAATCTACTAAAAACAAAAAATTACCTAGATAAATTGTTTAAGACTGTTAATGAGTTAGCCAACTTTTTAATTTTTCTACTTTTTTTACATTTAAAATGTTTATAGTTTAATAATTAATAGATTTGTCTTTTTAAATGGAAACAACAAATTTTGGGTTCGTAGCAAGTCTCCTTTTTGTAGGAGTACCAACAATTTTTCTGATTGGTTTATTTATTTCCACACAAGATGGAGAAAAATCAAGTTTTTATTCAGACTCTAGTAAGGGTAAACTTGGGCCAAAACGCTAATTTTAATAATAAATGCATATAGTTTCCGCAGAAACATTTTCATCGTGGAAAGAAAAACAAATATTAAAAGGGGGCGACAATAGATCACTTAACCTTTTGATAGACTCATTAGGTGGCTTATCAAACAAAGAATTAAATTTAATTAAAGTAAAATTAGAAAAGAATGTAAAATTAAAAATATCTTTAGACTTACTCGAATCTTTTTGGGATAAATACCTTTATTCTTCTACTCCTATTCAATATTTGAGCGGTTTTTCTTATTGGAGAGATCTCAAACTAGAGGTTTCAAATAAAGTTCTTATACCACGTCCAGAAACAGAACTTATAATTGAATTAATTACAGGGAAATTTAATAATAAAGAAAAAGCTACCTTTGTTGATTTAGGAACCGGTTCAGGTGCAATTAGCATTGCTTTAGCATTGGGAAATCCAAACTGGAATGGAATTGCAACTGATATTGATAAAAAGGCTTTAAAGATTGCCGCCAGAAACTTTACTAATAATTCTAATCAGAATAATTTAAAATTTTATAATGGTAATTGGTGGGACCCGCTTGAAAATTTCAAAGGGGAGATAGATTTAGCTGTAGCCAATCCTCCATATATTCCAAAAAATACTTATGAAGAATTACCAATAGGGGTAAAGAACTTTGAACCTAAAAAGGCTCTTTTTGGAGGAGAAGACGGTTTGGATCACATAAGAGAAATAGTTCAAAACGCCCCTTTATACTTAAAAGAAAAGGCTTGGATGTTGATTGAGAATCATTTTGATCAAGGCGCCAGAGTTAAACAATTATTTCTTAAAAATAGATTTACTAATGTAGAAGTATTAAAAGATTTTTCTGGAATTGGTAGATTTACAATTGGAAGATATAAATAATTTCTTGGGAAAAAATAAATGAATGTCATAGATCATAAATTAGCTTTAGAAAAACTAAAGATTGGCTTGCCTGTTATTTTTCAGACTGATACATTACCTGCAATTGGATGCTTACCGAAGTTCTCAGAGATTATATATAGGATTAAAAAAAGAGATATAAACAAACCTTTGATTTTAATGGGAGCTGATAATTGTCAACTTAATGAGTTTGTTCATGAATCTGCTTTAGACGATTATAAATATATGGCCTCTAGATATTGGCCAGGCCCATTAACAATGATTGTTCCTATTTCTGAGAAAAGTAAATCAATATACTTCAGTAATAACACTACTTTAGGTATAAGAATACCAAATTCAATAATGGCTCAATTTTTCATAAAGGAAAGTGGACCATTATTAACATCAAGTGCAAATATCTCAGGGTTACCAACGGCTACTAGTGCAAAAGATATTTCGAAAGGTTTGCCTAATGTGGATATTTTAGGACCTATTCCGTGGGATAAATGTAGTGGGAAAGCAAGTACGATAATATCCTGGGTTAATAATGGGAAATGGAAAATAATTAGGGAAGGATCAGTTTCAATTCCTGGAATAGAATGATGCTCTTTCTTGTCTTTTTTATTTTTTTAATACAATTTTTTTCTTACTGGATATTTGAACCTTTAACTGCATTTTTAACTCATTTACTTGAGCTAAGGTTTTTAACAATTTTTCTTTTATTGATTTTTATTTTTCTGTTTTCAACAAAAAAGATTGATCAAATTTAGAACTTTATGAATGCCGGCTAACAGATTTGAACTGATGGCCTTCGCTTTACAAAAGCGCTGCTCTACCGCTGAGCTAAGCCGGCATAAAATTTATTTTACATACCTCTAGGTATAAATTGATAATTTATTAATTTAGATTTTGAAAAATTATTTCTTATTGATGGTGTCATCATTTTTTTTGAATTCTATTTCTCCAGTAAGGGTTCTTTTTATAGGTAGATTTGCGACTAATGCTGTCATTCTATCTTCTGTTTCTAGACTGACAGCTACTTCCTCAAAATCAATCTCAACATATTTAGCAACAACATCCAGTATTTCTTTTCTCATCTTATCCAGTAGATCAGTAGTCAATGAACTCATGTCAACTCTGTCATGAGCTAAAACTAGTTGTAATCTTTCTCTAGCGGTATTGGCACTGGAGGTTTCTCTGCCTAGTAATTTGTTTATAAGGTCTCTAAGAGTCATAATTTTTTAAAAAATCTTTGTTTGCATTAATCTCATGAATTTATCTTTTAGGCTTCCCCCTTCATTTTTTGGATCGATAATTGGAATATCTTTTCCAATAAGTCTTTGAGATACATTTAAATAGCATTTTTTAGCTGGAGATTTACTATCAGATAGTGTTAAGGGCTCACCTCTATTTGTACTAATTATTACTTGTTCATCCTCTAAAACTATACCTAGCAAAGGCAATGAAAGAATACTCTGAACATCTTCTATTGAGAGCATTTCTTGATTGGCCATCATGTTAGGACGAACTCTATTGATTACTAACTGTATTGGCTTAATGTCAGAAGTATTTAAAATTCCTATGACTCTATCTGCATCACGAACGGCAGATAATTCAGGATTTGTTACCACTATTGCTTCTTTGCAGGCTGAAAGAGCATTTTTAAAACCATCTTCAACTCCGGCAGGACAATCTACTAGAACATAATCAAACTTCTCACTCAGTAATTTACTAATTTGTTTCATGTCTTCAGGTTTCATCCAATCAAGCATTCTAGGATCACCAGCTGGTAAGAGGGCTAAATTAGGTTCCTTTTTATGCCTGACTAATGCTTGTTCAAGACGACAATTTTTGTCGAGAACATCTTGAGCAGTATAAATAATACGATTTTCTAAACCTAAAAGAAGATCTAGATTCCTTAATCCAAAATCAGCATCAAGAACAGCTGTTGTAGCACCACTATTTGCAAGAGCAATACCAAGGTTTGCTGTTAGGGTAGTTTTACCAACCCCACCTTTGCCTGAGCAAATTAAAATAGTGCGAGTATTTTCTGGCACAAACTAATTAATAATTTTATAAATAATAAGCTAGATTCTTTAAGTTAAATTTTAGAAAAGTTAAGTAATTCTTAAATTTATATTTTAAATTTATTTTATTTCAAAATATTTAATCATCACAGTTTAATTTTTAGGTCATAAGGCTTAATTATTATTTTTTTGTCTTCCAAAATCGCAATTTCGGGAGATTGATTCTTTGGCTTCTCTTTTGGACCTATAGCTGTAATTTCGCAAATTCTTAATTGAATAGGGTTTAACCAAAGAGAGGCAATTGAAGCGTTTTTATTCCCATTTTTGCCAGCGATCGCGGTTCCTAATAATTTCCCCCATACATAAACTTTATTATTTGCGGAAACTATTGCACCAGGATTAACATCTCCCATAATAAAAAGATCACCATTTGAAGATATTCTATCCCCTGATCTAACTGTTCCTTTGTGAAGAATATCTGTTTTTTGAGATAATGGATTCAGAAACGATTCGTTTTTATTCTTCTTGAAATTCAATAGTGTGGAATTAATTTTTAAAGACTTTCCACTTAAAACCGTTTCTCTATTATTTGAATAGATATCAGTAAAATTGATATTTAGTTTTTTAAGGCTGAGTTTTAATTTTGCTAATTCGCAAGAAGTAATTCTTTCATTTGCAGTAACAAGATATGCTTTGGTTGTTTTTTTGATATCACTTAATTCATGAAAAAATTCTATATTCGGATCTAATTTTTTGAATGATATTGACTTAATAAATTCATTAGATATATTTCTAAATATTAATTTCATTTATGAATTATCTCGTTCTATTGAAATCTGATCTTCAATATCTTTTCTGAACTCACCTGGATAAATAATAAGAGAATTATTATTTGATGTCATCAATGTTTTTATTAATTCTGAATGCTTTTCCAATGAGTTTTGATATGTCCCATCCCATATTTTTAGAGAATTATTAGATTTAAAACCTTTGAAAGATCTTTCTTTAATTCCACAAAATACCTCAGAATCATAGTTATTTACTTTACATTTCTTCCTAGCAAAAGCTAAAATTTCCAATTTTTTTATCTTTGAGAGGAAACTTATATCCGACGCTTTTAACAAATTTCTATCAATAAACATTTTGCAAAGAGTTTTAAGAGGCTCAAAAGATTCATTTTTCCATTTAATTAAATGGTAATTAAAAACTATGTCATCATTTGCAAGGAAATCCTTAAATTCAAGATTCTCAGGAGAAAATATCCATCTGCTCATACTTTCATCAATCCAGATATCTTTTTGTGCGGAATTATTCTTGATAATATAAATGATTTTTTCTAAAATCCAAGTGGAAATTTCATTGATTCTATGATTGTAAATAGTTCTATACATCATGTTCCTAAGAACTAAAAAATGTTCAATAGCTATTACGCCTTTAGGTTTGATTGCGATATTTCCATCAGGAGAAAAAGTTAGAGCTGAAATAATCCTTTCTAAATCTACTAATCCATATTTGGTTCCAGTATTGTAACTATCACGTAATAAATAATCAAGGCGATCACAATCTATTTCGCTACTAATTAATGTTTTTAAAGGTTTTGAGAATAGATTTTGAGTTGTAAATAATTCTCCAATTTGATTAGGTAATTCACTTCCGAAATTTTTAAGAATTGAAGTTATTGGCGAATAATTTTTTACTAATTTTTTAGACCAAAACTCATGATCATGAGAAAATATGACTTCGCTTGTGTGACTTAATGGGCCATGGCCTAAATCATGTAGAAGAGCCGCTCCGAAAAGCATAAATTTATTTTGACTAAATTCAGGTTTTTGTTCAATTAGTCTTCTATAAATCTTTCTTGCAACGCAAAAAACACCAATTGAATGTGTAAATCTACTAGATTCTGCCCCATGAAAAATAAGAGAGGCAGCACCTAATTGCTTTATCCTTCTTAGTCTCTGAAATGCCAAAGTATCAATTAGCTGCATTATCATCAATTCTTCTGGTTTATCAGAATCAATGATTATTTCTTTATGAATTGGATCATGAAAAATTCTTTTATTGCCCATAACTAAATTTCAAACATATCAAAAAAATTTTTTAGATCGCAATATCTTTATTTTCTATCTCTTTTTCTATTCCATTTACTTTTTTTTCGACTTCATTTTTATCAAACAAAGAGTTTAAGTATATCTCTGCATTTTTTACCCATTTATCTTCAGAATTGCCAAATTCAGCGGCCTCTGGGAGGTCCAGTGATATATCTGGAGTTATCCCCCTACCCTGTATATTATTACCTTCAGGTGTTAAATAACTGGCAACAGTAATAGCTATACCACTATCTTCTCCTAAACTTTTCAGAGACTGAATAAGACCTTTCCCGTAAGTTTGTTCACCTATTAAAGTTGATCTCTTATTATCTTGAAGGGATCCTGCAAGAATCTCACTTGCGCTGGCAGTTCCTTTATTTACTAAAGTTACCATTGGACCATCAAAAAAAGTATTTTTTTGAGAAATTATTGCATCCTTAATCCCATTTCGATCTTTTGTTTCTACAATTGGTTTTTCGCTTAAAAAAGAGTCTGCCACTGCGATTCCAGAACTTACCAACCCGCCAGAATTATTTCTTAAATCAAGTATTACACCCTCAACTTCTTTCTCTTTGAGTTCCTGAAGAGCCTCTTCAATACTTTTTGGTACACTTTCACTAAATTGAGTTATCCTTAGATACCCAATAGTATGAGAGTCATCTCTCAATCTTTTTGTCCTTACCGGTCTAAGGTCAACGGATCTTCGTTCTAAATCTAGTTCTTTTGTCTCATTATTAATAGAGGTAATTTGAACAAGAACCTTTGTTCCTGATTCTCCTCTTAATTTTGAGGCAGTATTCGCTAGACCTAATTCGAAGCAGGATATTCCATCCACTTTATCTATTTTATCCCCACTCATTATTCCTGCTTCTTCGGCAGGGGAGCCTGCTAATGTTGAAATAACTTTGATTTCTTTTGTAATTTCGTCTTCTCCTAATTGAAGCCCTACTCCGTTAATTTCGCTCCCAAAATTACTTGTTTTTAAAAGTTCATAATCTTTTGGCTTTAATATTCTTGTAAAAGGATCTTCTAAAGGTTTCAACATATCTTCAATTGCAGAATAAGCCTCATCACTTGTTTCAATTTGTTTCTGTAATGTTTTTTGTCTAATTCTCTTCCATTGTATCTCTTCAAGCCTTTCTGGATCATAATAACCTTCATTTACTAACGTCCAGGCGTCAAGGACAAACTGCTTGCTATCACTAAGTGCATACACGCTTGGAATATACAAAAAATTGGTAGAAAAAATACAGATCATGATGATGATGATCCATTTTTTGAATATTAAAAATTTATTAAAAGATGAATTCATTGGGTTAAGTGTTAACACCAAGTAAGTGAATTTTAAGTAAGCTTTTTATATCAAAGCTTTATTTTTTTTTTGGATGTCGAATTCCTCATCTGTTTACGACTGGTTTCAAGAGAGACTTGAAATCCAAGACATAACTGACGACGTAACTTCCAAGTACGTACCCCCTCACGTAAATATCTTTTACTGTTTAGGAGGCATAACTTTAGTATGCTTCTTAATTCAATTTGCAACAGGTTTTGCAATGACTTTTTATTATAAGCCAACTGTTACGCAAGCCTATAATTCTGTAAGTTACTTAATGACTGATGTAAGTTTTGGTTGGTTAATCAGATCTGTTCATAGATGGAGTGCTTCTATGATGGTTTTGATGTTAATTCTTCATGTGTTTAGGGTATACCTTACCGGAGGATTCAAAAGACCAAGAGAATTAACATGGGTAACCGGAGTTGTTATGGCAGTTATAACCGTTGCCTTTGGAGTTACTGGTTACTCTCTTCCATGGGATCAAGTTGGATATTGGGCAGTCAAGATTGTTTCAGGTGTTCCAGCCGCAATTCCAATTATTGGTGATTTTATGGTTGAACTTCTTCGAGGAGGAGAGAGTGTTGGACAATCTACTTTAACAAGATTTTATAGCCTTCATACTTTTGTTTTACCTTGGTCTCTTGCTGTGTTTATGCTTATGCATTTTCTTATGATTCGTAAACAAGGTATTTCAGGTCCCTTATAACCCTCTATAATTTAAAAAAACCAATTCATTTAATAATTTTATATGTCTACTTTAAAAAAACCTGATTTATCTGATCCAAAATTAAGAGCAAAGTTAGCTAAAGGAATGGGACATAATTACTATGGAGAGCCTGCTTGGCCAAATGATCTTTTATATATTTTCCCAGTTGTAATACTTGGAACTATAGCTTGCGTAGTTGGACTGGCTGTTTTAGATCCAGCGATGTTGGGAGATAAAGCTAATCCATTTGCAACTCCTTTAGAAATTTTACCTGAGTGGTATCTCTATCCTGTGTTTCAAATTCTTAGAGTCGTGCCTAACAAGCTTCTTGGAATTGCTCTTCAAACATTAATACCTCTGGGCTTAATGATTTTGCCTTTTATAGAGAACGTAAACAAATTTTCTAATCCTTTTAGAAGACCAGTTGCTATGTCAGTTTTTCTTTTTGGAACCTTTTTAACAATTTATTTAGGAATAGGTGCATGCTTACCCATCGATAAATCTTTGACTTTGGGGTTATTTTAATTTTCTCAAAGATTAAACATGTCTAAGTCATTATTATTTTCTCTAAGAAAGTGATGCATCAATAGAAATCCAACTATTGTCCATGTCTGATATGTTCTTGACTGCTGTCCAACCCAGGTTCCTGTAGGACCATCGAAATATTCTGCCCATTCTTGTTTTGGTAATTGATTCAGTTGACACCAGTAAGACTCTTCTATTAGAGATCTCATCTCTTCCATTAACATTACATCTTCAGTCGGAAATCTTTTCTGATGTAATAGAACTGAAGTCCCAAAAAACCAAAGTAAACTTGGCCAATGCCCTCCATTGTGATAACTCCAAGGCCAATTTTTGGGATCTGATCCTGTTTTATTCTGCCACTCTTCTACATCCATTTGGGGGTGACAAATTCTCATAGGCATTTGCGCCATTAGATGTTGTCTATTGTGGAGTACTAGTCTAAACAGTGCTCTTTGTTCTGAAGAAGGTAGAACTTCGAACATGCATGCTAAGGAGTTCCCTAAGCTATAAAATCTAAAGTCAGGTCTCCCAGTCCTAATATTGCCTATTAAATATCCGCCTCTGTTCTCCAGCCAGTCTTGCAGCCAAGAAGGGACAACTTGGGGTTGAACATTAAATTCGTTAAAATGCTGGTCATCCCCGTATTGTTCTGTTGGCCTTCTTCTTAAAATTTGCATTGTTTGGCTTGTTACCCAGTAATGTTTTAAAAGAAAACTCCTTAAATCTTCAACCCATTGACTGGTAAGAACGAGTCTTTGATCTAATAATCTACTAACATGATCTTCACGACTTAATTCCATTAGGTTAATACAGCTTTTCAAACATCCATGAAGTAATACCTCTACTTCCAGAGGTGCCCCCCATACATCCATTGGTCTATCAATCATAAATGCACAGTCGGGAACAAAAAGAACAGGTGTCCCCTCAAATGTTGGATGTAAAACTAAATCTAGTAGAAGTTGAATCCCTCTCTGAACACCTTGGCTTTTGCCAAATGAATAATCCCCACTCTTGTTGACATAAAACCAGCATAATATTGGCCACCATAAACTTGCATCAGCAGAAGTGATTCTTCCAATCGATCTCTGTCCATAGTCACCAATTAATTTTCCTTTCTCTTCAACAAAACTTGTTGGGAATACTCCCCGAGTTTGATAATTAGTACTTTGCAGCTCAAGACATACACTTAAAAACTTTTTTACAATATCGTACCTTTTTTGTGTAATGAGATAAATCATCACAGGAACATTATCTCTCAGAAAAATTTCACCATAATTTAATTTGAGGTTTTTTGTAGGGTGTTCTAGTGCCGCAACACTACCAACCAACTCCCCTGAGATTTCAACTAATGTCTTTTCAAAGTGTTCTTTTGCATTTGTTACAATTTTATCTTCATCTGAACTTGGACGAACTCTTAAATTTTTTTGACTAAATCTTTCTGCCATTTCAAGTAAACGCCTTTATTTAAGCCTAGTTATTAAATTGGGCTTTGAACGAAAATAAAAATTAATAAAAAAATTATGTATTAATGGTTGCACAATTACAGTCGAATGGTTTAGTATTTTCTTCTGGGCAAAAATATTTTTTTTGCATTAATCAAATAATTATCTTAAATCTAATTTTTGGTAAATTATTGAGTTAACTGAGAATTTGATTATGATCACAATTTTCAGCCAGCAGAAGGGTTTCCCTTCTAAATGAGTTAACCACTTTTGGATTAACTCTGCACCTAGAAAATTTAAAACTTAGGAACTGATGCTTTTATTGCGTCAAGAATTTATCAAATTTAGGTTTGATCAATTCGAGATGTATTTGCAATAAAGGTGTGAGGTCCCGTCAAGAATATATAAAATGTTTTCAATTGCTAACTTTTAGCTTTTTGAAAACCAACGGATCTGAGATCTTGGAAAGTCACTTTGAAATATTTTAATGTGCACTCAAAGTAATCCTTAATTATCTAAGGAGGCAGAACCTAAATAAATTAAGCCAAGCTTAATACCAATTTGGGCAAAGCAATTCATATTGAGTAGATTTTTCTACAAAAGGATATGAACACAACGGAGAGTTTGATCCTGGCTCAGGATGAACGCTGGCGGCGTGCTTAACACATGCAAGTCGAACGAACCTTCGGGTTAGTGGCGGACGGGTGAGTAACGCGTGAGAATCTGCCCTCAGGAGGGGGATAACGGTTGGAAACGACCGCTAATACCCCATATGCCGATAGGTGAAATGAATTTCGCCTGAGGATGAGCTCGCGTCTGATTAGCTTGTTGGTGAGGTAATGGCTCACCAAGGCTTCGATCAGTAGCTGGTCTGAGAGGATGATCAGCCACACTGGGACTGAGACACGGCCCAGACTCCTACGGGAGGCAGCAGTGGGGAATTTTCCGCAATGGGCGAAAGCCTGACGGAGCAACGCCGCGTGAGGGACGAAGGCCTCTGGGCTGTAAACCTCTTTTCTCAAGGAAGAAGATATGACGGTACTTGAGGAATAAGCCACGGCTAATTCCGTGCCAGCAGCCGCGGTAATACGGGAGTGGCAAGCGTTATCCGGAATTATTGGGCGTAAAGCGTCCGCAGGCGGCCTTTCAAGTCTGCTGTTAAAGCGTGGAGCTTAACTCCATTATGGCAGTGGAAACTGATCGGCTTGAGTATGGTAGGGGCAGAGGGAATTCCCGGTGTAGCGGTGAAATGCGTAGATATCGGGAAGAACACCAGTGGCGAAGGCGCTCTGCTGGGCCATTACTGACGCTCATGGACGAAAGCCAGGGGAGCGAAAGGGATTAGATACCCCTGTAGTCCTGGCCGTAAACGATGAACACTAGGTGTCGGGGGAATCGACCCCTTCGGTGTCGTAGCTAACGCGTTAAGTGTTCCGCCTGGGGAGTACGCACGCAAGTGTGAAACTCAAAGGAATTGACGGGGGCCCGCACAAGCGGTGGAGTATGTGGTTTAATTCGATGCAACGCGAAGAACCTTACCAGGGTTTGACATCCTGAGAACCTCTTAGAAATTTGAGGGTGCCTTCGGGAATTCAGTGACAGGTGGTGCATGGCTGTCGTCAGCTCGTGTCGTGAGATGTTGGGTTAAGTCCCGCAACGAGCGCAACCCACGTTTTTAGTTGCCAGCATTTAGTTGGGCACTCTAGAAAGACCGCCGGTGATAAACCGGAGGAAGGTGTGGATGACGTCAAGTCATCATGCCCCTTACACCCTGGGCTACACACGTACTACAATGCTACGGACAAAGGGCAGCAAACTCGCGAGAGCTAGCAAATCCCATAAACCGTGGCTCAGTTCAGATCGTAGGCTGCAACTCGCCTACGTGAAGTAGGAATCGCTAGTAATCGCAGGTCAGCATACTGCGGTGAATACGTTCCCGGGCCTTGTACACACCGCCCGTCACACCATGGAAGTTGGCCATGCCCGAAGTCGTTACTCCAACCCTTGTGGAGGAGGACGCCGAAGGTGGGGCTAATGACTGGGGTGAAGTCGTAACAAGGTAGCCGTACCGGAAGGTGCGGCTGGATCACCTCCTAACAGGGAGACAACAAAATGTAAATATTAATTTTGTCACCTTAGGTCGATCGGTATCTCAGATTTTTAATTTTTTAAAAATTTCAGTTTCTAAGTTTTTTCTAGGTCACACCCATCACTTTTTCCTGGGCCATTAGCTCAGGTGGTTAGAGCGCACCCCTGATAAGGGTGAGGTCCCTGGTTCAAGTCCAGGATGGCCCATATCTCTATGTTGGGGGTATAGCTCAGTTGGTAGAGCGCCTGCTTTGCAAGCAGGATGTCAGCGGTTCGAGTCCGCTTACCTCCACTGAATACCACCTCCTACTTATTAATAAAGAAGGAAATTGTTTTGAATCGTGTCCTTTTGCTCTGAGCGAATCTAGCTTCCTATTGTTTTTACAAATAAGATGCTGGACTCATTGAATTTTCATTCATTGTTTTCAGAGAACCTTGACAACTGCATAGATTATTTTTGAAGACAATAAGCATCTTTAATGATGCAGATTTATTATTTGTGCGAATGCATTAAATAACAATTCTATTAAGCTGATGCTTCAATTTTTGAAGTTATTGGTCAAGCTACAAAGGGCTCACGGAGGATACCTAGGCACACAGAGGCGATGAAGGACGTGGTTACCTGCGATAAGTCTCGGGGAGTTGGAAGCACACTTTGATCCGGGAATTTCCGAATGGGGCAACCCCTTGAACGACCAACTGAATATATAGGTTGGTGCGAGCTAACCCAGCGAACTGAAACATCTTAGTAGCTGGAGGAAGAGAAAGTAAATAACGACTCCCTCAGTAGCGGCGAGCGAACGGGGAATAGCCCAAACCGATAGTCTTGACTATCGGGGTTGTGGGACAGCAATATGGATCAACAAGTCTAGAAGAAACGTTTGAATGGCGTGCCATAGAGGGTGAAAGCCCCGTAATTGAAAGATGAGTTGACCTAGCTGTATCCCGAGTAGCACGGAGCACGTGGAATTCCGTGTGAATCTGCGAGGACCACCTCGTAAGGCTAAGTACTACTGTGTGACCGATAGTGAAACAGTACCGCGAGGGAAAGGTGAAAAGAACCCCGGGAGGGGAGTGAAATAGAACATGAAACCGTGAGCTTACAAGCAATGGGAGCCCGACTAATCGGGTGACCGTGTGCCTGTTGAAGAATGAGCCGGCGACTTATAGGCACTGGCGGGTTAAACCGGAAATGGTGGAGCCACAGCGAAAGCGAGTCTTAATAGGGCGTTTGTCAGTGTTTATAGACCCGAACCCTGGTGATCTAACCATGGCCAGGATGAAGCTTGGGTGATACCAAGTGGAGGTCCGAACCGACTGAAGTTGAAAATTCAGCGGATGAGCTGTGGTTAGGGGTGAAATGCCAATCGAACCAGGAGCTAGCTGGTTCTCCCCGAAATACGTTGAGGCGTAGCGTCTAGTGCTCCAGCAGGGGGGTAAAGCAACCATTTCGGTGCGGGCTGCGAAAGCGGTACCAAATCGATATGAACTCTGAATACCCTGTGTGTAACTAGGCAGTCAGACTGTGGGGGATAAGCTCCATAGTCAAGAGGGAAACAGCCCAGACCGCCAGCTAAGGTCCCAAAATTAACGCTAAGTGATAAAGGAGGTGGGATTGCCCAGACAACCAGGAGGTTTGCCTAGAAGCAGCCATCCTCAAAGGAGTGCGTAATAGCTCACTGGTCGAGCGATCCTGCGCCGAAAATGAATGGGACTAAGTGTTATACCGAAGCTGCGGATAAATTTATTTATGGTAGGGGAGCGTTCTATGTTGGGTGAAGCGTTAGCGTAAGCGGACGTGGACGGCATAGAAGTGAGAATGTCGGCTTGAGTAGCGAAAACATGGGTGAGAATCCCATGCCCCGAAACCCTAAGGGTTCCTCCGGCAGGCTCGTCCGCGGAGGGTTAGTCTGGACCTAAGGCGAGGCCGAAAGGCGTAGTCGATGGATAACAGGTCAATATTCCTGTACCAGTTATGTTTTGGGAAGGGGGACGGAGAAGGCTAGCCAGGCCAGATGTTGGTTACTGGTTCAAGCGTTCAAGGCTTTGAGAGATGGAGAAAACATCTTGAGCTGAGGCGTGAGTACGAGCTGCTACGGCAGCGAAGTTGGTGATGTCATGCTTCCAAGAAAAGCCCTATACCCGTTAAGACATAAATGCCAGTACCCGAAACCGACACAGGTGGGGTGGTAGAGAATACCGAGGGGCGCGAGATAACTCTCTCTAAGGAACTCGGCAAAATGGCCCCGTAACTTCGGGAGAAGGGGTGCCAGCGAGAGCTGGTCGCAGTGAAGAGGCGCAAGCGACTGTTTACCAAAAACACAGGTCTCCGCTAAGTCGCAAGACGATGTATGGGGGCTGACACCTGCCCAGTGCCGGAAGGTTAAGGAAGCTGGTTAGCTTTTAGCAAAGCTAGCGACTGAAGCCCCGGTGAACGGCGGCCGTAACTATAACGGTCCTAAGGTAGCGAAATTCCTTGTCGGGTAAGTTCCGACCCGCACGAAAGGTGTAACGATTTGCGCGCTGTCTCGGAGAGAGGCTCGGCGAAATAGAATTGTCTGTGAAGATGCGGACTACATACACCCGGACAGAAAGACCCTATGAAGCTTTACTGTAGTTTGATATTGTGCTCGGGCTCTAATTGCGCAGAATAGGTGGGAGACGTTGAAATAGTACTTGTGGGTATTATTGAGTCATCCGTGAGATACCACTCTATTAGAGCTAGGGTTCTAACGCTTACCCGTTATCCGGGAAGCGGACAGTATCTGATGGGCAGTTTGACTGGGGCGGTCGCCTCCTAAAAGGTAACGGAGGCGCACAAAGGTTCCCTCAGGCTGGTTGGAAATCAGTCGTTGAGTGCAAAAGCAGAAGGGAGCTTGACTGTGAGACCTACAAGTCGAACAGGGACGAAAGTCGGTTTTAGTGATCCGACGGTTCTGCGTGGAAGGGCCGTCGCTCAACGGATAAAAGTTACTCTAGGGATAACAGGCTGATCTCCCCCAAGAGTTCACATCGACGGGGAGGTTTGGCACCTCGATGTCGGCTCATCGCAACCTGGGGCTGAAGTCGGTCCCAAGGGTTGGGCTGTTCGCCCATTAAAGCGGTACGCGAGCTGGGTTCAGAACGTCGTGAGACAGTTCGGTCCATATCCGGTGTATGCGCAGGAATATTGAGAGGATTTCTCCCTAGTACGAGAGGACCGGGAGGAACGCACCTCTGGTGTGCCAGTTATCGTGCCAACGGTAAACGCTGGGTAGCCATGTGCGGAGTGGATAACCGCTGAAAGCATCTAAGTGGGAAGCCCACCTCAAGATGAGTATTGCCATGGCTTAAGCCAGTAAGGTCACGGGAAGAACACCCGTTGATAGGCTCTACGTGGAAGCTTGGTAACAAGTGCAGCGGAGGAGTACTAATAGACCGAGGGCTTGACCAAATAAACTTAATTTATTGTTTTTAATTTATATAATTTTCTATGCAGTTCTCAAGGTTCACACTATCCTGGTGTTCATGGCGATGTGGAACCACTCCGATCCATCTCGAACTCGGTTGTGAAACGCATCAGCGGCGAAAATATTTAGGGGGTAGCCCCTTGAGAAAATAGCTCAATGCCAGGTAAAATATTTTAAAGGGTTTACTTTAAAAGTAAGCCCTTTTTTATTTCTGACATTTACGACACCAATGTGTACTTCTTCCTGAGATCTTTTGTTTCTCAATTAAATTTTTGCATTGACGACATTGCTTACCAGTTCTTCTATAAACATTAGTTTGTAATCCAAAATTACCATTTTCTCCTTCTAAGTCTCTAAAGTCACTAAAGGTAGTTCCGCCTGCACCAATACTTTTTTTTAAAATCTCAACGATTGATACTTTAAGTTTTTTTAATTCATTTTCTTTAATTGTTCTAGCCTCTCTAAAAGGTGATATACCTGCTGAGTAAAGACTTTCATCTGCATATATATTCCCTATCCCAGCAATGATTGTTTGATCTAATAAAATAGATTTTATAGACCTTGTTTTATTTGAAATTGCGTTTGTAAGATAACCGAGATTAAAATTTTCAGAAAATGGCTCAGGTCCTAATTTTCCTAATCCTTTAATAATGTTATTTGGCGACAAACCTTCTCTAACCCACCACATTTGCCCAAAACTCCTTACATCAATATATCTAAGTTCATTATTATGGTTATCAAACAGCCTTATTCTGGTATGTTTACAAGGGTTAGTAAGAATATTATCAAAAGTGAAATAACCAGTCATTCTTAAATGAACAACGAGTACTCCATTTTTTACAAATGATATTTCATTTGCATCAATATTATTACCAACAGTTTTCTTTAGTTTCGCGATTAAATATTTTCCTCTCCTATCCCATTTATATATAAGTGAGTTTTGAAGACCCTCAACAAATTCTTTTTTATCGATTGGATAAGCAACAGTTGATTCTCTGCATATTTCAACTTTTTTGATAATAAAATTCTTGAGTTTTTGTTCTAAACCTCTTCTAACAGTCTCAACTTCTGGTAACTCAGGCAAATCTCTATGCTTTCTCTAATTCACTTTCTGCAAAATTATTAGTATTTGCTCCTCCTTCAGTTCCACTTATTCCCGCATAATTCACCTTTTCAAATCTGACTATACAGTTGTACTTGATTCCAGTTGTATCGACTGAAGCAACTTTGCCAATTTCGTTGTACCAGTATGACTCTGGTCTTTTAACTCTTACAAGATCTCCTCTTGAAATTGCCATTAATTTAAATTTAACTAATAAAACAATACCTCAAAAGGGATAACTAAAGAAAAATTATTCACAGATATTAATCAAAACGATTAGCAGAAATCATTTATTAGATTTTTTTCAAATTCTTCTTTAGCCGGAATCCAACCCCTCCATTTTCTTCCAGGAATTCTTACATCTAAATCTTTTGTTGAACACTCTATTGAGATAATAATTTTTTTATTATTTTGATTTAGAGCTTTCAAAATTTTTCTACCTCCTACTTCTTCTAATTCATTTTGTTGAGTTGTTATGGGGCCATAAACTTTAATCTCTTTTCTTATAATTGTATTAATCCTTTCTTCTTTAATTGAAGTAGTAACTTTTTGATTATTGATATTCTTTTCTCTTAAAAATAATTTCGAACCAACTTCTAATGAATCTGGATTCTTGAGATTATTAATTTCAATAAGTTCTTTAAAGTTTAAACCATATTTAGTAGAGATTTCTGTAAGACTCTCACCTCCTTTGACGATATGATAGTTATTATTTTTAGCGTCATTATTTTGCCTTTCTTTCCTAGGCTCAGTAATTTTTAGATTCTGTCCTACATATATATAATTTTCATCTCTTAAATTATTTAATTTAATAATGAAATCTTTTTTTATTGAATAAAGATTTGAGATACTTGTAATCGTATCGCCCACTTGAACGATATGAGTTTTTTTAAAGTCTGATATTTCATTATTAGTTGATTTTACCTTCGTAGTATTTTTAATTTGATTATTTGATGAATCAATAATTTCTTCAGCCTTTATAAAATTAGGATTGAAAAAATTAATAATAAAGGCAATTAAAATAAACGTTAATTTCATAAATTTATCTATTTTCTTAAAGATAATCTCTGTATTTAAAATCGCTAGACTTTTGAAACCAAACTAATTAATTTAAATCTTAAAAATATATTTTATAATTCTCATTACTTTGTCATAAGGGGGATATCTCAAATTCAAATCAAATAAAAAGCTTTTATAAGTTATGGATTTTTGATTTGAAAAGTTCTTAAATCCTTCCTCTCCATGAAATTTACCCATTCCACTCTCTCCTACTCCTCCAAATGGCAAATTTGGAATAAGCACAGGTAACATAACATCGTTAATACAAACGGTGCCAGAGCTTGTAACTTTTGAAATATAATCATGGATTTTTTTATTTCCTCCAAAAATATATATTGCTAAGGGCTTTGAAGCTTGATTTATTTTATTTAATGCTGAATCTTTATTGTCAATTCCAATAACTGGAAGAAGGGAACTAAATAATTCTTTTTGAATAATATCTTTATCTTGTAATTTTACTTTTAAAATTGTAGGTGATATTTTCATTCTTTTTTTACTGCAAGTTCCTCCGAATAAAATACGTTTTTCTTTTTTATATTTTTTGACAAGGTCTGAAGTTATGGAAAATTGATTTTTCTGTAATTTAGATAAGTTTTTTGAGATTATCGGATTTTTGCCATGAAAAATATTTATAAATTTCTTTAATTCCTCAACTAATTGATTCTCAATTTCTTTCTCTACAAATATATGATTTGGTGCCATACATGATTGACCTGAATTGAAAAATTTACCCCATACAATTCTTTTTGCTGCAATTTCTAGATTTGCATTTTTGAAAATAATTACTGGATTTGTACCACTAAGTTCAAGTGTTAATGGGGTTAGGTTTTTTGAAGCTGATTTCATAATAGATTTTCCCGTTTCAGTACTTCCTGTAAAAAAAATATGATCAAAGTTTTGTTCTACCAGTTTTTTTGACTGTTTATAATCTCCCTCAATCGTTAATAAAACATCTTTTTGAAAATATTTATCAGTTAAGTTTTTGATTAGTTTAGATATAGAGGAACATTTCTCTGACGGTTTTATTACAGCAGTATTTCCTGAAGAAAAAATATTTACAAGAGGCTTTAAAAGATACAATAAAGGATAATTAAATGGCCCTAAAATTAGCACACAACCAAGAGGTTCGTAGATTACTTTTGAGAATGATGGAAAAAGATATATTGGCGTTTTAATCTTTGTTGGTCGCATCCATAATCTAAGATTCTTCTTTATTAATGAAATTTCTTCTTTAATTAATAGTATTTCTGAAAGAGCTTCAATTTTTGATTTACCTAGATCAAGGAAAAGAGCTTTTATGATTTCTTTTTTATTCTCATCTAAAAGTTGAGAAACCTTGCTTATCTGCTTGATCCTCCAACTTATACTCTCAGTTTGACCGGTAATTACTTTATTTCTTAATTCATCAATATTTGATTTATACGATTTATCTAAAATATTCATCTAGAAAAATTTTCACATGATAGTTAATATATCAGATTAATAATAGTAAATATCGATAAATTATTTAAACAAAAAATGTTTTATTATTATTTATAAAAAATTTTAATGTTAAATCATATTTTGAAAATAATAAAAAAAGAAGCACAATTTATTCTCCCTTCTTTTTTATGTTTTTTATTATTTATAATTGTCAATTTTAATGGCTTTTTCTTAGTTTCAGACCTTTCCTATTGGTCGAGTTATCTTATTAATCAACCTTATCGGATATTAAGCTATAGTTTTGTTCATAAAGATTTAAATCATTTATTATCTAATATATTTGGAATTATTGTAGTTAGATATTGTTTTATAAATTTGAATTTGAAGAATATATTTCTTTTCCTTTATTTAATAATTTTATTAATACCAATTCAGACTTTTTTTTTATTTATAGTAGATAATTTTTTATTTTATAATCCTAATCATTTATTGGTTGGTTTTAGTGGAATTATATTTGGTACATTTTCCTTTATATTATTTTCCTCTCTTCATGGGAAAGGACATGTTTTTAATATTTTCATTGGCTTGAAAAAGAACAATGAAATTTATAGATTAATGACTGTTTTTTTGTCTTTAGGGATTGTTTATTCTTTGTTGCCAAGCATTAGCTTATCTGGTCATATCGCAGGAATATTGAGTGGATTTATTATTTTTATTCTGTGAAGCGAGAATATATTTTTCCTTAGTATTGATTAAATTAACTGCCTCAAAATCTTAAAAGTCTTGTTTTATTAAGTTAAAATATTATTAATGAAAAAAATATTTTCAATCAGACTGATATCTAATGATGAGATCCAGAAAGTTACTGATTGGGCGAAGTTAGAGGGATTTGCTCCTGGCTTTGATGACATCTCAATTTATAAAAATACCGATAAAAAAGGGATATGGGTTGGTTGCCTTGATAATGATCCTATAGGTTCAATAGCTTGTGTTAAATATAATTCTTCTTATGGATTTATAGGATTATTTATCGTAAAAAAAGAATTCCGAAATATGGGTTATGGAGTGAGATTATGGAAACATGCATTAGATTATTTGAAAAATGTTGACTGTATTGGTTTAGAAGCGGCTCCAAAGAGATTAGATGATTATCAAACTTGGGGTTTTAAAAAATCCTCCACAACAAATAGATGGAAATTAGATGGTATTCAAGATTTGCCAAATAGGAATTTTTATAAAGATGAAAATAATACTTTTAGTGTTGTTCCAGGTAATCAGATTTCCGATGAAGCTGTTTTAATATATGATTCTCAGCGAGAACCTAGTCCTAGGCCACATTTCTTGAATGATTGGCTGAAGAATTCTTTTGGAAATGTTAGTGCGCTTGTTGATAATAATGGCATGTGCCACGGCTTTGGGAGGATAAGACCTTGCATGCTTCAAGGTAATATTCAAGGTTGGCGCATTGGACCTCTTCTGGCTGATACTCCTCCTTTGGCAGAGTTACTTATTAGAAAATTAGTTAGGAATCTAGATGCTCAAATCTTATTAGACTGTTCGAATCTTAATCCTTATGCAAATTACCTTTTATCTAGTATGGGTTTTAAAGAAATTTCTCAAACCTATAGAATGTATAAAGGTATTCAACCTTCATGCTCAATGAATCAGGTATATGGGCTTGCTTGTTTAGAGCTGGGCTAGTCATTGATCTAATACGTAATATTTTTTCTGATTCTATTGATCTTTCATAACTAGAAACTTTATAGAGTTATTGCTTTATTAGGTTTTGAGAAGGTTAATTCTCAGCTGTTTTTAATATCCTTTCTACAGTATCTGCATTGATTATTACGATCTCTCCATTATCAATGTCTGCGACTTGAAACAAGGTCCATGAATTTGGATTTCTTGCTCCTCCTATACAGTTAATAATTTGCCCAATCCAATATTCATGACGAGCGTTTTGTATATTCTCTGGAGACTTTTCATCTCTAATTACTACATGATCACCAGGCTTAACGCAAAGAAATTCATAGGTTTCCGAAGAGGCCATAGCTCAATATTCTCTGTAGTACAAGTATACTATGTAGTCTGTATTTTGGTCTTGGTTTATGGGTAGTATTTATTCTCTTAATCATGTAAAAATATGATTTATATATAAAAAAGTCAAACTATTTAAATTAAAAAAAATTACGAAGATATTGAAAATTTTTATATCTATAGATGTTGATTATATTAAAAGATGTATGACTGATCTTTTAAATTAAAATAGATTTCAATTGATCAAGGATATCTGTATGACTAGAGACTAATTTTGTAAATAATAAATAAATTAAACCTCCCATTGCAATTCTTCCATTTAATTTTTCTAACTGTTGTAATTTCTTAAACAAAATTCTTTTAAATTCTTATTTAGAATTTAACTGCTTAGGTTAAAAAAAAAGTATCGGTTGTTTCTAAAAATTATTTTTATTTGACCCACCAAGATTGACTAGTTTTTTGTTAAAAATTTTTAAATAGTAAAGGAGATTAAAGCCACCCTTCTTTCATTTTTAAATAAAGTTTTTCTGTTTCCGCAGAATAAATATTACTGTCTTGATATGATTGCTGCTGCTGCTGCTGCTGCTGTTGAGTAGAATCGTTTTCTTGAGTAGGAACTTCGCGCATTTGCCCATTAAAAATTAATGTGTTTATTCTCTCATATTTAAAGCTTTTTTTGTTTGTTTGAATTCTTAAATTTTATTTAAATTTTATTTAATCTGACGCTTCGTCTGTGACTTGCGGAAAAATCATTTGGCAGCAGTAGTTTTGGAGTATAGAAATTGAACCTCCCAATATACTATTCCAAGAAAAATTGCACTTGCAAGAAGAATTTCAGAAATCGTAAGCATGGCTCTATCGTAAGTAATTTAATTTTCGTATCAACCGACACAGAAAGCAATAGGTACTATTTACATTGAAACTTCATATAAATATTAAGTAGTTAAATTAAGTCTTTAAATATTATAAAATTGAAAATAAATTCAAAATTATTTCGTGGGAAATTCCATAAACATTTCTATCTTGATCCCATTGATACCAATGGGTATGGCTTTATTTATATTAATTCTGCTAGTAAGTTTCAATAGAACAGTAAATAGACTTACTAAGCCAGTTAGCGCTCTTGCAGTCTTTTCTTTATTGAGTTCTGCTCTGATAAGTTCATTCTTATATTTTAAAAAAATTGAAGGAGAAGTCTTTTTATCTTATTATCTAAAGCTATTTGAAAGTACAAATTTAGTACTTCACCTGAATTCTTTAACTGAAAAAATCGTAATATTTTTTACCGTAATAATCTCAATAGTAATTGGATTACTCTTTTATAAATTGCCAAGGCAAAAAGGTTATGTATCACTGATTATCGTAATCAGCTTGATTTCTTCCTCAATAATGTTTGCAGTATTGTTTCTTGATTTTTCAGTCTTAATTTAGGATTGAGTTATCATCGCTAGGGCTTCATTAAGTTCTTCAACGTGATGAAGTTCGTCTTGCGCAATTTCTTTTATCTTTTGATCTTCGGGGTGGTCTTTTAGATATTTTGTGTAGGTATTAAATGCATGCTCTTCAATTTTGATATTTACGTCATAAGCATTTGTTGGAGAACAGAAATAATAAATAACCATGATCCAGTAATAGACAAGTACAAGGTGCCTTGCTAAAAACCTGTCGATCCAAAACTTGTCTCCTCCTCTTTTCTCCATTTCTTTTAGGTGCTCCGTTTCATTAATGGCTTGGTAAAAATGTTCTTTCATCAAAAACATTGTGATGTCATTTTTAATTCCAAGCGATTCTTTGAAATGAAGAACAGAAAGAAAAGCAAAATAAGGAGACCTTGCAATAACTTCTAATACCCAAAATCTCTGTAAATGCCTATCAGAATAAACAAAGTCAAGAATTTTAACCGTATTATTTAGAATAAATGAATTCAAATTTTTCATAAAAACCTCAGTCTCTAATAATAAGTATATTTACTTAGAGGCTAGGTGTTTAAACTTTTAACTAATAATTAATATTTTTAAAGTTTAAGCAAATCAAAATTAAGTATTGAAAAAAAAATTATTTAATGCATATTTTAAATAGCTAAATTTTTTAAATGACTTCAACTGAAAAGATTGCCAATGCTAAAAAAAGAATTAATGAGTTAGAAAGACTAATTAAATATTGGGATAATTCAAATGAACAAAATATCAAGAAAATTGATTTCGAAGTTAATAATGAAAAGATAGCTGCTTAATAGTTGAGCCTGAAATAAACTACGCTAGTTTTCTTATACATATTTAGTACATTATCTACATGTTTAATATTCATATCATTCATTTTTAAGTTATTAGAGCAATTAAACCTATTTTCAAAATTCAAAATTACAAATAATCTAGTTAGATATTAGATTATTTTATGAATACGTTTACTAACAAATACTTGTTCCCTATAAAGTTGCTCCCTTGGATTTTTTGGGGGATCATATCATTGGTAAGTGTTTATTTATTCTCTAATGCATGGATAAATTAGAGATTAGATGATTTTCTAGCTCCTTTTAATCCAGTCAGGTGAACCTCCAAACCAGTCAGAAATATCATCTTTATTGGGATTGAAATGATTCTCTCCATCTAATCCATCAATTCCTAGCGATTGAATTAGCTCATTAATACTACCTTCGCGTTGTCTACCATGTCTTCTGATACTATTTGCTTTTTTTAACCAAAGAGATATTATCGAGCTGTGTTTTGCGTATTTTTCAACGTATATTCTTTCTTTTAACGAAACTTCTTTATCTAAAGATATTCTTCTAACTATTTCCTGGATTTTTAATCTTTTTTGAGTACTTAAAAGCATAATATAATAAATAACTTAATTTTTTATAGAAGCTTTATGGCAAAATAGCTTGTCAATATTAATTTCAAGAAATTTCTCTATTTAAAAGGGTTTTTAAGGGTATTGGTTATGAATTGCTTAAATTAAGTATTAATTTGTCTTTGATGATACCAAGAAATATATAAAAATCTTATGAGAGAATTAATAAAGATAAATAATTTTAATTTTATTTTTATCAAAAGAAAGACTTAAAGATTAATTAGTTGCTTAATGGTATTTTTGTACTATTATTAGTACAGATGTATTATTAAGAATGAAAATTTTATCTTCTTCCCCCTACGCAACATTTAATCCAAAAGAGTGGAACTCACTTTCAAGAGCTAATTGTAGATTCTCAAGTACTCCAATAAAAATTAAAAAAAAGTTTTTTAGTAACTTTAAAAATGTAAAATCTACTAAAAATATACAAGAAAATAATAAGCTTCCAAAACAAATACAACTTGCCTTCTAGTAATTAAAAATTTCAACTAATATTCAGTTTTACGAAAAATATTTTAAGAATCCCTATTCTTTGTTAGATTAATATAAATACTAAAAGGTTTTAAATTTGTCTGTAGATCGCGAACTTTTGAAAGAAGTTACTCAAGAACTCTGGAATACGGTTAAAAAGCTAAGGCCTGAAATAGATAGGGAAACTCGCCTTCAGCTAGTTTTAAAAGCTTTATTAACTATTGGGGATTTACCAGATCAACTGCAAGCAGCAATGGTAGTAGGGGTTTGTGCCGAAATGGATAAAAGCGATATTGAAAATGCTGACGGTAATTCCAATACTAAAGAAGAGAGTAATTCTACTTCCGTTGATACTTCTACTGGAAGAAAAGTTTTTAGAAGAAGTTCTGCAAAATAAAAGCTTCTTCTAAAAAGAAATTAGCCTTTAACTTTTTTTGATTCGGTTTTAGAGATTTTTAGAAAAAGAAAATATGAAATTACTAGTAAAAGTGGTACAAAGATAGAATGCAAAGTCATCATCAACTCTGTTTGACTCATTCCTATTAGATTTGAATCGCTTGGTAGCTGCTCTGACCAAGTACCAGCTAAGTGCCAAGCCTGGGGAATAGATAAGAAAAACATATAAAAACTATAAGTAAAAGTTATATTCAAATAAAGAATATCATCCGTAAAAAAAATAACTTTTTTTCTTCTTATTTCTTAACTAAAGATATTTTTCAGACTTTGTCGAATGCTTTAAAGATCTATCGTTTTAAGAAGCTTTTTATATTCCTTCTTCCCCATGATTTTTTCAGCCGCATATGCTCCACTTGCTGAGACGGCAGGTATACCAATTCCGGGGAAAGTACTTGCTCCACAAGTAAGCAAATTTTTAACAGATGTTTTACATCCAGGGAATAGTCCTTGAGCAGCCGATAATGCTGGGCCGTAGCTACCACAATAAGTATTGGTATACTTTTTATGCGTTAAAGGAGTGCCAAGCAATTTGATCTCAATTCTATTATCTATATCAGGTATTATTTTTCTCAAAGATTTGAGAAATATTGAACATCTTTCCTCTTTAAGTTCTTTGTAAGCTAACTCATTAGATTTTAAATTCTTCCAAATTTCCCATGGTTCATTGGCAGGTGTATACCCATGCAGGACGTGTTTACCTTTTGGTGCCATACTCTTATCTAATACAGAAGGAATTGAGAAAACTGCTACATTTCTTTCTGCAGTAATTCCTCTCTCCCAGTTATCAACGTGTATTGCATGAATTGGTAAATTTTGTAGACCAGAGGCATCAAAACCTAAATGAATATGAAGAAAAGAACCGCATTTATTAATATCTTTAGCCTTTGGGCTCCATTTTTTTTGGAATTCTTGTGGAACTAATTTTCTGGAAGTCCAAGCATCAGTATTCATTACGACAAAGTTCGAAATAAAATTGGAACCATTTTCTAAAGTTACACCTGAGGCAATATTTTTACTAAAATTTACAGCTTTTACTTTAGAAGAAAGAATTAGTTCACCGCCATTTTTTTTGAAAGCATCAACTAGTGCCTTTACTATACTTTCACTTCCTCCCTTTGGATATTCTAAATACGATTCAGGTTTAAACCATTCATCAAATAATGTAGCCATCGCAGCAGAATTTGTATCATGCATTGGCATCCCACTTATTAAAAAACTAAGCAAATCAACCCAGTTTCTAAGGAAAGGATCATTTAGGTGACTGTCGACAATATCCCCAAAACCTCCATTTAGCTTTGGTAATGATTTTATATTAGGTAAGAATTTAGATGCTAATTTTATAATCTCTAAAAAATTAATTGTTTCAGGTGAACTAGAGAGAAGTGGGATTTCGCTAACTATTTGACTAAGAGGCCTTATCCCTGACACAAATGAATCCCACTCATTAACAGACTTTTCACCTCTTAATAATCTTATTCTTTCTTTAAATGGATCTTGTCCTACTTCCAAATTGAATTCGCCTTCAGGAACATTGACATGCCATCCTTGGTATTTAATAAGTTCAACCTTTTCGTCAAGTAATCTAAGTATTTGCCCTAAAGGATTGGTCGTAGGCCATTTGCCGATACCACTCCATAATGAAGGACCAGATTCAAACTTATAACCTCTCATATTAAAGCTATGCGCAACACCTCCAGGTTGAGAATGAGCTTCAGCTATTAGAACTTTTTTACCTGCTAGGGCCAATATAGAACCGCAACATAAACCTCCAATACCACTACCTATGATTATTACGTCGTATTTATTCATCAAAAATTAAACCCTAAGAATAAATCTTAAAGCTTAAACAAAAGTATTTGTTGTTGTTGTGATACTAAGAACAACTGCAAGGAAAAATATATAAGGGACAGCCTTAAGTGGAATATGACCTTGTCTTTTAGAAATGAAATCCATTTTTTAAATTAACTTATGTAAACATAATAGTTGAAATTTGTTACGAATGTGTGTCTGTGATCTGCTTTCTTAGAAATATTTTGAAATAAAGAAGAAATTTTATTTTATTTTTTTTTGAAACCTTTTTATGATGAATAAAAATAATATTTAAAATGAATCTTGTTGCAAAAAAATTACCACAATACACAGAAATAAAAAATTTAGAGAGTATTTCTAAAAAAGATGGAAGTGGTATTGGATATGAAGATTTAATAGGAACTTGGAAATTTAATTCCGTATGGAAGAAAGGCTCAAAAGAAATAGATAATATATCTAGTTCCATTCTTCAAGTATTATCAGCAAAATTAGAATTAAAGAAAACTAATTCTCAAAATAATATAGTTGATTACCAGATAAAAAATTCAGTTCGCTTTGGGATATTATCGATTATTTTCTGTGGGCAAGCATCATTAAAAGGTACGAGGCCTCTATTGCCCTTTTTCTTCGAGAACTTAATAATAAATATTGGAAATTTTACCTTAGTTACTAAATATTTAAAAAAACCAGAAGAAAAGCAAATGCCTTTTTTCTCTCTAATAGCTATCAGTAAAGAAAAAAATTGGATGTGTGCTAGAGGAAGAGGAGGAGGACTCGCAATTTGGATTAAGTCTTGATCTTTTAGTGATATTCACCAGGGTGATCAACTTTTCTGACGGTAACTTTATCCACTTTTTGGCCATTAAATCTTAAAAGATCATCACCGGAGAAACTATATCCTAGTCTTTGAGCAATAAGTGCTACATCATCCGCAGTTGCAGAAGAAGTAACCTCTTTTCTTAAATTATCCTCTGACTGCATTTGTTTTAAAAATTTTCTAATTTCAGAGAAACTCATTTTAACTTTTATGCATAATTTTATATTAAAGCCTTAGAAAAAAATTAAATTGTTTTTTGCAAAGACCAATAAAACTAAATAAACACTATATTAAATGTATGACTTACTTATTTTTATATGTAGTTGGGATAGTCTTGATATGGTGGATATATCGTGTCGGTTGGGTTGAGGCTTTGAAAACAGTAATTAAAGTTTTAGTTCCTTCAATTCTTATAATTTTATTTAATATCAAAGCAGGAAGATTACTTTTCAAAAATCCTTTAGTTGGATTATTCAGTGCTTTACCAACTTCAATTTTTATTTATAGGGGTTCCCTTCCAGTCGTGGCATCTATTAATAACTGGATTGATACTAAAAGAAGCAAATATGAAGAATCCAAAGACGTAATTGATACCGATTCAATTCCTCTAGATGATTAATATTTTAAGCTAGTCAAATCCCAGAAATAATTCTTTGTGTACTACAAGAACATCAAATAAAGATGTTCCATGGGAAGGACTTATTGGAATATTATCTACATTTAATGCCTCTGCACAAATTAGATGGCCATCCCATCTTGTATTATGTTCACTCATTCGGATTGACCAATCAATTACTTTTTTAAAGTGCTCAGGCATCTCAGATCCAATTTTCCTGCATATTTGGCAAAGATTTGTAAGAAGGGGCGGTTTGGACGGCCTTTTTAAATCTTTAACAAGACTTGGTTGTGTAAATACACTGGTGTATCTGATGTAGTCAATTAATTCATAATCTTCATCTGAAAGTTCTGCTTTATTCAATGCTATTTCAAATTCTTCTACAGGGGTAATTGGCCTTTTAATTATCTCATTTTTCATTATTGTCTGATTCTGATAAATCCTTTTCCTCTGATTCTTTAGTAACTTGATCGAGATCATTGGTAAATTTTTTCTGAGGAGATTTTGGTAAATTTTCGCTCTCTGGCTCATTAATTACTTGATCTATCTCGTTTTGAAATTCATTCGATGCTTTTTTTAAGCTTTTTAATGTTTTGCCAAGTTGCTTTCCTAATTCTGGTAATTTCTTGGGACCAAAAATTAATAGAGCTAGAATTAAAATTACTGTTACTTCTGGTAAACCTACCCCAAAGATATTCATGATATAAGTCTATTTAATTCATTATTAAAATCTATTATTAATATAATCTAATGATTTGAAAATATCATTTTATAAACTCGCTTTGTTACTCTTCAAAGAAGTTTATAAAAAATAATTGTAATTATTACTCCCTTAAAAAAAACTAACCAAAGTAGTTGGTAATCACTTAATTTTAATTTTTCTTGGTACCACTTAATAAGTATTTTGTGTCCTTTAATTATTCTTTTTATTAATTTCAAAATCTATTTTTTAGATAAGACTAACTTTATATCAAAACTGTATAGGATGGAAATGATAAATTAATAAATTTTGGTTATCAGTAAGTACAAATTTTTTAAATAAGTAATCACATTTAATCCAAATTATTTTTGGCTTTCTTATTCTTTTAAAAATTAGCTTTGCATAAATCAAACTAAATTACAAAAATGTAATTAACTTTTTTTAAATATAATGAAAATCTTATTATCAGTTTTTTTCTTATTTGCCTTTATACCTCCATCAAATGGAGTTACTACAAAAATGTTTAAAGTATTGGATACTTGTGCTAGATACCGTCTTGGAGAGATTGACGCTAAACAAGCTATAGAAAAACTAAAATTAAAATCTATGAATTCTTCCGAAATTGACTTAAAAAATATTGTAAGTAATTACTGTTCTGTATTTACCCCAAATGAAAATATAAAATTCTAAATATTATTTTTAGAGATCTTAAATTTTTTTATTCCAATTATAATTTTTTAATTTTTCTTTTATTTCATTTACTCTCTTATTGTTAGTATTTTTTAAATTAAAAAGTATTCCCAAAAAAAGAATGAGAAATAAAAAACTATATATGGCAAATTCCATAAGATTAGATATATTCAACAACATTAGTAAATTAGAGGAATCTTTTAGTATCTTTTAGAACAATGTTTGAAAAATTTATCCAAAACTTTGTTGTTTTTGGTCACAGAAAAATAATTATTGCTTCTAAGATAGAGTTTTATATAAACTATTTTGCAGATAGGAGATAAAGTACCACAATTTTCTTTACTAGATCAGAATGGCACTAAAAGGTCAAATAATGGATTAAAAACTCCTTTAGTTTTGTTTTTCTATCCAAAGGACGACACCCCGGGATGCACTATAGAGGTTTGCGGATTTAGAGACAAGTATGACCTTTTTAAAGTCCTTGGTGCTCAAGTTTGGGGGGTAAGTAATGGTAGTTCTTCAAGCCACTTGGCATTTGCCAACAAAAATAAATTACAATATCCTTTGCTATGTGATAAAAATGATTCACTAAGAAAGGCTTTCAAAGTACCAAAAGTACTCGGCTTATTGGATGGAAGAGTTACCTATGTTATTGATAGAAATGGGTTTGTTAAACATATCTTTAGAGATTTGTTGAATGGCCCAGAACATATAAAAGAGGCAATAAGAGTGTTAAAGGAAATTCAAAATCAGTAAATTAATTATTCAAACCCTTAGAAATTAATATCTTTTCTTATAGGATGTTTTCTATTAATAAATCAAACTTTATGAAAAAAATAGGGATGCAAGCAGTTGATGAAGCAATTGAAAATGGTATTGACCTAGATGGTACTCCAATCCCCTCAAAAATGCTTGAGCTTTACAACAGGATTATGAGCGAAGAAAATAAAAGAGAAAGAAGCGGAGTCAAAAAGTCAATGAGAAATAGATGTGTTAAAACAGGTTCTAAGCATTTTGATAAGGAAACTTTAGATCAATTATTAATTGATTCTGGTTGGGAAGGCCTCAAAGAAAAAGAAATTTTATTCTTCTACAGTTAGTAGAATCTATCTAAACCATCCTTTTTTAATCGGAGTCTTTTCTTCTTCTTTTTTAATAGAAGTTATTTTTACAGCTTTCTTAAAAGCCAAGTTAGCTTCTACTACTGTTATTGTTGATATAAGAAATAAGCCTGATATACCTATTAATTGCTCTGTTTGACTTGGTTCTTTATCACCTTGCAAAATTATTCCTATAACAAACCATGCAGTTACTACTCCAGTAGTAATGAAATATGGTAACCATCTTCTCTGATATAAATAACCAGTTCCAACTCCTGGTAAGAAATTAAGTAGGGATGCGACCCATCCGCTTGAAGAAGCTAATACTTGTTCTTTTGATAATTTATCCATTTAACTAAGTGTTAATTAAATGAGAATTTATGTAAGCAAAAGATATGACTGCGCAAACTACCCAACTAAAAGGTAAAAACATTCTAATTTTTTCTTGCTTATCTTTCATAACTTTATTATGGAAAAGATTTTATGAATTCGTGGTTAAAAAAATTTATAAATTAATTATGAAAAAAGACGGTTAAAAGTAACCGTCTTTTTAGTAATAATTTTTTTGAAAAAAAACTATGCTTTTCCTTTAGTTCCGGAAAGTAATTTAAGCTCATTCTTGACTTCTTTTTCCCTTTCTTCAAGATGTTTTAATTGTGATTTAAAAGCATCTTCAAGTCTTTTTCTTTGGGTTGTGATTTCATCAAGTTCTTCTTGATGATGGTTTTTCTTGAGTTCTTTCATCTCGGTATCAGAAATAACATATACTGGACGATATGAAGGAGTTTCAAAAAGAAGATCAAACATTGAATACATAGTGACCTTTGAATTAAGTACAAATCAAATATCTTACAAATATTAGAATCTTGTAAGGATATAAACCGAAGAAAATTATACGGCAAATACACCGAATTTCGGTTTACCTAACTAAACCGGCCAGTATTTACCGATCTATTTTTAATTGGTAATGTAATGTACAAGTATATTCGGAAATGAGCTGAGGATATTTAAGAAATACAAATGGATTTAATTATTACTTCCAGATTAGTAATTCCTTCAAGAGAATTAAAATGGCGTTTTTCTAGATCATCTGGCCCGGGAGGTCAAAAAGTAAATAAAACTAATACCAGAGTAGAAATTATTTTTAATATCGAAGAATCAAAAGTCTTAAATGATTATCAAAAGAAAGTTTTAACGAAAAAATTGAAAACTAAATTAGTCAATAACTGTATTTGTTTAGCCGTCCAGGAAGAAAGGAATCAATTACTTAATAGACAAATAGCTATTATAAGAATTAGCTCAGTAATTAGAAATTCATTAAAAAATTCATCCAAAGTTAGAAAAGCAACGAAACCATCCAAAGCCTCTCAAAATAGAAGGCTTGACTCCAAAAAAAAACGGGGAGAATTAAAGAAGAATCGACAGAGAAAATATTAAATTATTTAAATTAATTTTGATGAAAATATTTTCTAACTTTCAATGTCCCAATTGGATTATTTTATTGATATCTTTGATTTGATTTCTTTTCATTAAACGTCCAAATAAATGAAAAAAGAATATGATTTTTGGTTAATTGATTCTAACTCTGTTGGAGTAATTCGTTTTTATAAAAAAAACGAGAATAAAGAGGATTTGATCGAATTTATGCTTATTGAAGAAGGTATTGTCATGGGTAGTCATGGTGAAAATCCACCTTTAATGAAAACAAGAAAAGAAATGAAGATCCAAGATGCAAGATTATTTTGGAAAAAATTAATAAATGAAGGATGGCAAAAAACTAATCCTAAATGGTAAATAAATTTTGCTTTAAAAATAATTTTAAATTTAGAAAAATAAATTTATTTCCCAAAAAAAGAATTTTTTTAATTTTAAAAGGTTTTCCAAAATCAGTTACTAAATTTTAAAAACTAAAATATGAATATATTTTATTTATACGCTTATAAAAGTCCCTTTAGGATATAACTCTGCAATTCTATTCTTTTGTATAATATTTTTTTTCTTAAGGTCATTTTCATATCTTTTTAGCATCATCAAATAATTAGTAGATCCAAACAAAAATAAAAAAATAATGAATTGAAAGCCTGCCTCTAAGTTCATAATTTTATATTTAAACTTTATTTAAATTTGACAACTTTTTTATAAAAAGACATCAGTATTTATATCTATTTAAAAGAAAAATTAATATCTCTATAAAATTAAAGGATTTTTTATAGGAATATATAAGTTAATTTATTAATTTTCAATAGCAATTTGTTTGGACAATGCTTAGCATTTGAAAAAAACAAATTTGAATAATAATTTATCTGAACAAGCTTTTAATCAACTCCTTTTGCAAATTGTGGGTACAAAATTAATAGATAGTCTTAATATGATTGATTCAGATTCAAAATCAAAGATTGAAAAATGCATAGCTATCACTAATGAAGAATATTCTTATGCATTATCATTACAGGCTGATTGTGTTCCAGATTCCAAAAGAATGATAATTCAAGCTCAAAAAAGATTAGAAAGTCTCAACTCATTGTTGACTTTAGCGAAATTAATATAAATTTAAAAACGATTTCTATTTACTTTATAAATTTGAATATCTGACTCTTAAATTTTAAAAAGTAAAAAATGCAGGAAATTATTAATAATGAAATACCATATAAACCACCTAGAGGGTTGGTATTTATGTTCCCAGGTCCTACTAACCAAATAGGTGCATCTATTGAGATTTCTACTAAACCATTATTAAAGAGGAACCATATTCCTACAAGACCTCCATGGAGTCCAGCACATCCCCATAAGGAACCATTATCTTTTAATCTTAATAATGATAATAAAATACCAAGCAAAAATAGTCCGAAAAGAATACTAATCATTTGCCAAAAAGGGATATTAAATCCTATATGAACAATACTAAAAACTAATGATTGAAAAATACATGCCTTTTTAAATCCATATTGATTTTTTAATTCCTCTAAAAGCCAACCTCTAAATATTAGTTCTTCTGCAAAGCCAATACCAATTATTAAAAGGAATGAATTTAATAATATTTCAGGTGATGATCTACCTACCCAATGCCCCCAGTTATTACTAATAATTGGGATTAATATAAGTGATAATAAAATAATTGCATATAATAAACCTTTTAGAAAATATATATATCTTTCATCACTTTTATCAATTTTGTTTATACCTAGTAGTATCCAAGTATCATTTAATCCCCAACGGATTTCAAACCATTTGGGCATTGACAAAATAAATAATAAGAATGTAAAGATGGTTCCTATTAAGGATATTTTTTCTTTTCCTACACCAATTAACAATAAGGGATTTGCTAGAAGCCAACCAAATAAATAAAGTAAAGGCATTAGTAGAATTATTGACAAATATTTAGGTCTTATAATTAGGAATTTTTCATATATTATTTTTATTGAGTTGAAAAAAAAATACATCTTTAAAATTTATCCTTTTCTATAGTTAGAAAAATAATATATCAATTGAAAAAATAATGTAATTTCACAATGTTTTCAATTTAAATATCAATATTTAAAATTTAATTAATTATAGTTTCATTTGGAAGGATTACTCGTTTTTGATTTAATGAGAAATTTTCTGGCACTATAAACTCTTTTTTTGAACTTGATAGAAAAGATGCCCACCATGAAAAAGTACTATTACTTAGGATCGCTAATTTTGAAGATCTTATGAGATTAAAATCATTTTTAATTGTACCTGAATTTAAAATTGCTATTTTTAAATCAACAAAACATTTTTTTATCTCTTTTAGAATTTCTTTCCCGTATTTTTGATCCTCAGAAATTAATTTGAAGGAAGTATGTCCCTTTGAGATCGCATACCTAATTGAATTTTTATAGTATTCTAAATTACATATATTTAAATCTGATATTTGAAGGAAATCACTACCTCTTAAATGAATGACTACATCATTATTGCAAATTTTAAGATATTCTTTATTTAGTTCAATTGGGATTAATTCCAATTGGCTAAAAGCATCTTTTAAAGTGGTATAAGTCCACTTTTGATTGAAATATCCATCTAAAAACAATAATTTTTTTTTTGAATAATTAAAATCTTTTGAACTGAAATTTCTATCATTTATACTTATAAATGGTAAATAACTGCCAAATCTTAGAGAGGCCGATGTTCTTGCGACTATTTTTTTTACTATATTTAAATTCCGTGAATTATCATAATATAGCCAGGAAGGTCTTTCAAAAATAGAATTTAAACAATTAATTCTCTTTGGAATATGAATATCTCCTAAAAAAGAAATAATAACTTTTTCTCCTTGTTTTCTATACTTTAAACATGCAGCGGTTTGGAATAGTTGATTTCCTAATCCACCCACCATTCTTGAAAAAATCATTTTAATAATAATGGCTTTAGGTTCTTAATGTAAAAAACTTAATTTTTTACTTTTTCATATCCAAACTAATATAAAATAACTAATATAATAATAAATAATTTGAAAAAAGAGCAAGATCCTGTTGAAGAAAATAAACTTTTATTTAATATTGTAGTGCCATTATTTAATGCAGAAAAATATATAGAAAAATGTCTTAACTCTATTATAAATCAATCATATAAAAGGTTTCAGGTGCAAGTGGTTGATGATTGCTCTGGTGATTCTTCTTATGAAATTGCATCATCGATATGTAAAGAAAATAAAAATTTAAAAATTTTAAGGAATCCAAGAAGAATTGGAGCGTTGAATAACATATGTAATTTACTTAATAAGAAGATAAAAGAACCTACAAAAACAGTAGATTTGATAATTGATGGCGATGACTATTTATATAGTGACGATGTCTTTAATATTCTTAAAGAAAAGTATATTAAAACAAATTGCTTAATTACTTACGGTAGTCATATATCGTCCAAAGGAGTTCAAGGGAAGAAATATCCTCGATTAATTAGGGAATTTAATTTATTTAGAAAGTACTTTTGGTACGGGTCGCATTTGAGAACATTTAGACATGATTTGTGGTTAGCTCTTAATCCTCAAGATTTACTTAACAAGAAGCAGGAATACTACTCTGTAGCATGGGATTTGGCAATTATGTTACCAATGCTAGAAATGGCAGGTAAGCGACAAGAGTTTATTAAGGAAGTATTGTATGCATATAATGATAAAAATCCAATAAGTGACCATCGAATTAGAAGAAAAGAACAAATATTAGCAGCAAGAGAGATAAGACAAAAAAGAATATATAATAAGAGAAATTTCTATTAAATATTTAAACTAAAAATTTTAAGAGAAGCTTGATATAAATAATTAAAATTTCTTGATAACTTTCTTCCTAGATGTGATAAATCTCTATATGATTGATCTAAAATTTTATCTTCATTTTCTCTAAACCAAATAAAATAAAAAACTTCTTCATATAATTATTTTTTCCTATTGCCCTTGATGTTTATATGTGTCGACAATATAAAATTTACTTATTGCCAAAACATAAAATTAATGTTTACTTAATTTGTATATTTACTTTAGTGTAATGGAACTTAATTTAAAGACTCTAATTTTTACAGCATTATCTCCAATACTCATTGTTTTAGCAATTCTTGTAGTTTATTTATTTCATTAATTTGAATTTTGTTATCTAGAAATTTTTGTTTAAAAACTTTTAAGGGTAAAAAATCCCTGTTTTTTCTAGAACAAATGATAAAATCGCTATAATAGCCATAACAGCAAGTATCTTGTTCTTCTTGATGAAATCCATAATAGATATAGATAATTAATAAATAGAGTTCTTTTTAAAAGTTAGAACTTTTTGTTTTTATATTCAATTATTAATTTCAAAAAAACATATTACATTAATAAAAATTTCATAAAGATCGATACTTACCTGTAAATTATATTTAGATTTAGTTTAAAGATCATTTTTTTTATGGATAAGAAAGGAGCAAAAGGCTACTGGATATCAACAGCAAGAATAATTAACCAGGAATTATTTGATGAATATGTAAATAAAGTTGGCCCATGGCTAAAAGATGTTGGGGGGGAAGTATTTGCAAAAGATACGGAACCTTTAGGTAAGGAAAGAACTGAGGATTCAAATTTAGCTGTAATTTGTGAATTTCCTTCCATGAGGGCAGCAATTGAAGCTTTTGAATCTGAAGAATATAAAGAACTTTCGAAATTGAGAAAAAAAGCAACTGAGAATTCTACATTTACAATAATGGAGGGTTTAGATGAAGCTGCAAAGTTAAGAAGAGCGATGGGAAAATAATTTGAAATTAGTAATTTCTGTGATTTCTATATAGTTATTAATAAGATAATCTTTATAAGATATTAGTGGAACCTAGCTATGTTGGAGATTTAATACCCTCTTTATCCTCCTATCAGAAAATTATTGAATAATATGAAAGAGGTTTACAAAAAGGAGAATTTTATGAGGAGTCTATTGGAGAAGATTTAATTTATTCAGATTGGTAAGAAATGCTCACAACAAAAATTACTTATGCTTTAGCAGATTGGATAAGAGAGTGGCGAAAATGTAGAAAAGAAAATCCATCAATTGAGGATTGTATAAAGTTTGTAGAATGGAAAATAGGAAATTGTGAATTAACAGATAGTGATCTGCGAATAATTGAAAGTATTTTACTTTATGAAACTGAAGAAAGTTAAAACTTTTATCAATCTAATTTTTCATATAATTTCCTCCCCTTCCAAGTCCATCCATTACCCGTAACTGTTCTATAAATAGACAAAAAACTAATATAAATTACAATAAATCCGCCTATGCTATTGAGGAACCAATAATTGTTAGGAATATTGAATTTATTTTTAAATATTAGCCTTTTTAATCCATAACTAATAATACATATAAAAGAAATTAGAAAAGTTAGAAAATATATTTTTGTATTATCAGTAAAATTAATTTTTATTAGTGATATCAGAAATAAAATCAAAGGAAATGAATATAAGAAAAATACAAATATGGATGCACTTAGTGATTTTAAAATATTTTTTTCAAGGCCTAGGAACCAGTTTTTACTCCATCCTTCTATTAATGAATTTAAATTTCTATACATATTAAGAGAGATATCGTTAATTGCTATAGAAAAATTTAAATTTAAATTATTTGATTTTATTTTTTTGGCTAATGCTAAATCTTCAACGACTTCATTATATGTTTCTAGATGTCCGCCAATTAGATCATAAGATTTTTTTTTAAATAGCATAAATGGACCTGCGGCAAAAGAATCTTTATTTGATGAATCATTAGTTTTAAAAATTGGGAAACCTAGCATAAGAAGACTAGTCATTATTGGTTGGACCATCCATTCTGCAAAGCAATTACAATTTATTTTTGGAGCTAAAGATAATAAATCAATGTCTTCTGTACAAGATTTTAATAATGCATTAAAAATACAATTTTTACCAATTATGACGTCTGCATCTATAAATAAAATCCAATCAGTGGTTAATTGTTTTGATCCTTTATAGCAAGCCCAATTTTTCCCAACCCAATTTTTGTCTCTTGGTCTATTCCCAGACGAAATAATTTCTATATCATCATTTTTTTGGAAATATTCATCTTTGCATTTTATAGCCTCATGATAAGTATCATCAGTACTTGAATCATCAACAACTAAAATTTTAAAAGTTTGGCAAGGTTTTTTTATTTCATTTAATGCTTTTAGGCAATTGACTATATTTATCTCTTCATTATAAGCCGGTATTAAAATTGATAAGCTCTCATTAAGTGGCTTTGAATAAACAGAATTTTTTAAAAAAGGTGCTTTATTAAAAATATATATTTCATAAAAAAATGAAAATAATATAAGAATAAAAGATAAAAAACCCAAACATAAGAGGATGTTATTTGCGTTTAATATCATTTCTTGGCTCTTATAGATAGGATCTCTATTTAATTTTTTAATATTAAAAGTATGGCTTTAAAATCTAATTAGATAGCATAGGTCAAACAGAGCATTAGAATTCTCGTATAAATCGATAAAAAAGTAAATCAGCATATTTACGGATTTACTTGAAATAGAGATAGGAGTAATTTATGAATGTTGAGTTAGGAGGCAATCTAAATGATTGATAGTCCGCCTGAAATTTAGCAAATTTACAAATATAGGAAGTGTATTCCTGACAATGGGATTAATCGAAAAAATAGAGTTCAATCAATTAGTCTGATAAGACTTCGCTTTATAATTACCAGCGACAAAAAAGGACTAAATTTATCGAGAATTATCCCCTAATCCACGTATTTTAAGCTCATGAATAAATGAACTTTATAATATGTATTATAAAATCTGAAAGTAGGATATAAGAAATTTAAAAGAGGCCTGTTATCACAGGCCTCTTTTTTAATGATTTATATAATTTTAAACGTTTATTATTAGTTAATATTAATTTTGAATTTGAAATAAATTATATTTGTAAAATGAAAGAGAAAAATTTATTCCCATCCATCGAACCAAGAGAAAAGGGTTTTTTACAAGTAAGTAAGATTCATTCTATTTATTGGGAAAGATCTGGAAATCCAAAAGGTAAAAAGATATTAGTAATTCATGGTGGCCCTGGAGGAGGAAGTCAGCCAAGATATAGGCGATATTTTAATCCTGAAAAATTTGATATTGTTCAATTTGATCAAAGAGGCTGTGGTTCTTCAAGACCTTTTTCAGAATTAAGAGAAAATACAACAGGCGATCTAGTAAATGATATTGAAAAATTAAGAGTAAATTTGAAAATAGATTCTTGGCATTTGTTTGGGGGTTCATGGGGATCTACTCTAGCTTTAATTTATGCAATTAAAAATCCATCAAGAGTCTTAAGTATGACCTTAAGAGGAATATTCTTATGTAGAAAATTTGAACTCTTATGGTTTTATCAATATGGCGCAAGTGAAATATTTCCTGAAGAGTTTGAAAAATATATTGCAGTAATTCCTAAGGATGAAAGGGTTGACTTGATTGCTTCTTTTTACAAATATCTAACCTCCCCAGATATTGAACTTAGATCAAAAGCTGCTGCTGCTTGGACAAATTGGGAACTTTCTACAAGCCATCTTATAAAAAGAGATATTGATGTTGGTCAAAGTAAAACTAATTCCTTTTCAGATGCTTTTGCTAGAATAGAATGTCATTATTTTATAAATAAGATCTTCTTAGAAGAAAATTTTATTTTGAAAAATATAAAGATTATAGAATCCATCCCAACTAAAATAATTCAAGGTAGATATGACGTAGTTTGTCCTGTAAGGAGTGCTTGGGACCTTAGCAGAAAATTAATAAATTCAGAGTTAATTATCGTAGATGATGCTGGACATTCAATGAGCGAAAAAGGCATCACATTAAAATTATTAAATTCAGTTGAAAGATTAGAAAGTTTTTAGGTAAATTTTATTAAAAATAAACTTATGAAGCGTTAAAGACCATTATCTTCAATGTTTTGAGCAATACTTCTTAGTAATTCAACAATATCAGAATCATCACACTCCGTATCTTCTTTCAACAAAATACATTCATCTCGAATAGTTACATTAGTACTCCACCAAATTCCTGAACTATTAGTATCATCCCATGAAAATCTATCAGACATTATTGCTAGAAATTAATTATCTTTTTATTATAAAAAAACTTTTTATTACCTATGACGTTTGATTAAATATTTTTTAATTAAAATAAACAAACTAATTATTTATATACTCAAAAATAAAATAAATGCTTTTATCAAATACTTTATGGGAAAGTAATTATGAGCTTGCCTTATTAAGCTTAAAATCAAAATTTGTTCAAGGTCTCAAAACTGGAAACTTACCAAAAAATATATTTCAAGAATATGTAGCTCAAGATTATTTCTTCTTAGAAAGTTTTTCTAGAGCATATGGTTTAGCAGTTTCTAAATCTAAAGATAAAAATTCAATAAAGGTTTTAAGTCAACTTTTAGTTGGGGTATCAGAGGAATTAATACTTCATGAGACATACGCCAAAGAATGGGATATTGATCTAACAAATAATTACATAAAACCAGCAACTAAAAACTATACTGCCTTCTTAGACGAAGTTTCTAAAAAACAAAATGCTGTTGAGATAATGTTTGCGATGACTCCCTGCATGCGCTTATATTCTTGGATAGGTAAGTCATTATCAAACAATGTTTTAAATAATCCATATAAAGAATGGATTATTACTTACTCTGATAAAACCTTTGATAATCTAGCGAAATCTCTTGAAAATCTTATTGATTCATCTAAAGAGGAATATGATTGTAATAAGGCAAATTATTTATATAAGAGGGCTATGGAATTGGAATTAGAGTTTTTTAATGCTTATTCAAATTACTAATAAAACAAACAAACTTTTAAATTTTAAATAATATTATGTATTCAAAAATTGCTCTTTCAATTGGCGGTAGTGATTCTGGTGGAGGAGCAGGAATTCAAGCCGATTTAAGAACTTTTATGGCACTCAATGTTCATGGATGCTCTGCAATTACGTGTATTACAGCTCAAAACAGTTTTGAGGTAAACTGCGTAGAACCTGTACAGAAGGAAACTTTAATAAGCCAACTTGATACTTTATTCTCGGATTTTAATATAAATGCCTTAAAAACTGGCATGCTTCTGAATGAGCGTATTATTAATGCCACGGCTTTAAAATTAAAATCTTATTCTATTCCTAAGGTTGTTGATCCAGTAATGGTAACTAGAACTGGGTCTAAGTTACTTGAGGATTCTGCAATTAATGCTTACAAAAAATTACTTTTACCGATTGCTGATTTAGTTACACCAAATATTTTTGAGGCAAATCTTTTATCAAACTTCGAAATCAAGAATAAGGAAGATATAGAGCTCTCAGCTAAACATATTATTGAACTTGGAGCTAAATCAGTTTTGATAAAAGGTGGCGGATTAACAGATATGCAAGGTAAAGATTTTTATTTTGATTGCACAGGAAAAAGAAAATGGTTTATCAATAAATTCATAAATACTAAAAATACTCACGGAAGTGGATGTACTTTAAGCTCGGCAATTTGTGGTTATCAAGCCTTAGGGTTTGATTTGATAGAGTCAATTAAAAGAGCTAAAGTATTTATTGAAAGATCTTTAGAGGAATCTTATAAAATTGGTTCTGGTCCAGGACCTCTTGGACACTATCAATCACTTTAGGGAAAAAGAAGAAATCTTATTAAAGCGTTTTATTTTAATATGTAATTAAAACCACCATTTTCTAAGTGGCTTTTTTAAAAATAAAATTTCTTCTGACTCCCATCCTCCTTCTAACCACTCAAGATGTTCTAACAATAAAGATTCTCTTTCTCCTTTTGTTAAATGACCTAGTCTATTGGCAATGCCATCAAACCTGATTTTCATCAACTCTTCAATTTTGATGTTATTCATAGGTAAGCAAATAATTTTTTATTAAGACAAGCTTGTATGATTCTTTATGTCAATAGAAAAATTCTATTTTTAGATTGAATAATATCTAATTGGTATTAAATGTGACTATTTCGAAGTGATAGTAATTAAGACTTATTTTCATACAATATATTTTTAGTTATTTTTAAAAAAGATACTTCTGAATTTTATATGAGAAACCAAGAAAAACCAACTCCAAAAGTTGTGGTTAATGTCGGATATTGTGAAAGTACTTCTGAGTGGCTTAATCGAATAATGACTGAATTGGCGGATGAAAGTAAGAATTTTGTAGATTTATCAGTTTTGTGTGCCTAATTTATTTTTCGAAAGTTGATCTTTTAGGATCTCTTTAAGGCCTTTTTTACATTAAGGTTACTTATGAGATTCATATAAATGAATATATATATTCTACTGATTATCCCAATAGGAAATAACAAAAATTATAGGAAAATTTAACTAATGAGATAAAAATAATTTAACTTTGCTCACGAATTCAGAGGAGATTAATTAGAAATTATTGGAAGCTTGCAAAAATTAAAAAGTTTATTATTTAATATTTAGCTCATAATCTTGCGATTTGAATAGGAAGATCTAATTCTGTCGATGACTTAAGATATTTTTTGCGTCTTTTAAAATAAAAAATATTTAAATAAGTTTATTTTTAAAAGTGTATTTATGATCAAAAAGGTTTGGATGAAATTACCTTTATTAATGTCGGGAAATAGAATGATGGTATATATTCAGAATTAAAAATTATTGAGTTATTTTCTATTGAAAAATCACTAAAAAACCACTGTAAGCTTAATAACTTTTATTATTTTCATCCTTAATATTTTATCTTCGAAATTCCCTGAAAAACTCAACTATAAATTTAGGCATAATCCTTTTTATAAGTCCATTTATAGTTAATTTCCTTAATTTAAGAATTGATTGAGTTAACTGCTTAGATTCTTCTACTCTTATTTGATATAAATCTGGATGTATACTGTTCATAAGAGAGATTTTACTAATAGGCTCTATTCTTTTTTCTTTTAATATCTTTTCAAATTTTGAATTACTTTTAATGTACAAGAATGTATTTTGACGATACCAAACTTCTATCTCTTGATTTTCCCAAACCTCTGGACGAAAAAGATCATAAGGTAAATAACCTTTTTTAATAAAAATTTCAGCCCAGTATGAATGCGGTCTCTCATTAAAATGATCAGTACCACCTTGTCCACTAAAAGCTGCGCTAAATAATATATTCTCTGAGAAGCTTGTTAAGTAATTGACAAAGGTAATTGCTTGTTCTGGTTTTAAATGCTCTGCTACTTCAAGTGACATTGCAAGATCAAATTTCTTATTTATAGGATTTTTAATGACAGTAGAGCTAAGGTCTACTGAATGGAATCTGATTTTTTTATCAAGCATCTGTTCTTGACTGACCCAATCGCCATCTATACCAACCAGCTCTTCTGCACCCGAATCATAAAAGGCCTTTAACCATGGCCCTCGGCCACATCCAACATCAATAACTTTCTTGGGGTTGATAAGTAGAGAACTTAAAATGGATACATAATGCTTAGCACTAATGTAAGAGCCATCGGTGAGCGATTTATAAAATTGATCATTATAGTTGCTTCCTACATTCATATCATCTTTAGTCGAGAAAATCAGTAACGACAATAATATAGCTTATTACAAAGAATTTAAATTATATAAATATATAATTTACAGGTTATGAAGATAAACTTTTGATTCTCAAAATTCTAAGGGGATATTTTCATTCTCCACACTTCGTTATACAAGAAGAGGACTATTGATTTTCTCAGAGGATAGTTACGATGATGATGATTCTGATATTGGAATTTTAACTTTAGCTTTTTAAGGTAACTAGTTTAGAACTAATCCACCATCAACAATTAAATTTTGACCAGTAACTGCTCGTGACCAAGGAGATGCAAAAAATAATACAGCATCCGAAAAATCCTCTATAGTTGTAACTTTTCTCAAAGGCGTGATGCTGGAAATATATTCAAAAACACTTTCTGGAGTTTCTTTACTAGCATCAGTTAACTTTAATAATCCCCCTGAAACCATATTTACTGTGATATTAAATTGCCCCAGATCTATAGCTGCTGTTCTTGTAAGTGATAATAATCCTCCTTTGGCGGCAGTGTAATCATGGTAGGGGATTACTGGATTTTGAAATAAGTTAGTGCCAATAGCTATCACTCTTCCAAAAGAATTGTTTTTCATGTTTGAGGTAAAAATTTTCAGAAGATTTAAAAATCCTTTCTGAGAAGTTTCAATTTGGTTTTGGAAATCTTGCCACTCGATAGTTTCTATTTTTTTTCTTTCATCACCATTAAAAACAAAATCATTTATTGCGTTATGGATTATTGTATCCACTGTGATATTCTTACTTTCTAATTCCTCCTGCATCTTAGAGACTTGATCTTTTTCTCTAATATCTCCTTTGATTAAAATTGTATTTTCTCCTAATGAATCAGATAATTTTTTGGCACTTTCAAATGATTTTCTATAATTGATAATTACTTTTGCGCCCTCTCTATGAAATGATTTCGCTATTTCGGATCCTAGGCCTCTGCCTGCCCCTGTTATTAAAACAGTCTGTTTTTCTATTGGTAAATTCATAATTTTTTTGGTTAGAGAATAAATTTCCCTGAATTAAAATTAGATTTTAAAGTAAGGTATTCCTAGAATTATGATATTTCATCTGTAACCAACTTTTTATGGATGCTTACTTAATAGCTGAAAAATTTAAATTTAAATATAAATAAAAACATACTGCTCGCATCTCTAATTAAAAATTAGTAATTGATAATCGATCTACAATAATGGGAAACTAACAATATCTATTCTCAAGAAATATTGTTGTTGGTATTAATAAAAGGCAATGCACGGAGCTATAAAGGAAAAGTAATATTCTGCAGTCGCAACTAATTCAAAAGTTCTTAAGAAATTAATATGACTAGAAGCAAAAATAAAAAGTTAGAGCAAGGGTATTTTGGAGCAGTAGATCGCAGGTTAGAATCCTGTAGTCTGAAGAAGAAGGTTGATCAGTTTTTGATATTACTTACTTCTTCTTCGTGGCTTTATGTGAAATTCTATGCAAAAAGTTAACTAAAAAAGATTCCCTTGAATTTCTTCATGATCAACTTTTACAGAGTTACAGACCAACTTGGCATATTGCTCAGAATAAGCACAGTTTTTACATGATGTATTAGGTTCTGGTATCTGGTGATTATTCATTAAAGAAACCATTTCATCTATTTTGTTTTCAATCCAATCAGCATTCCAGTTATAGGGAACTAAATATTCGTCAAAATTCATTCTTTTATTAAATTCTTCATCATCTCTTTTTGCATTACAGACTAGAAAATAAGATGTTTTATGAACATCAAATCCCATACCTTTGAGAAGATATGCATAAAAATCCATTTGGATTTT